>CABREZ010000046.1 GCA_902470035.1 uncultured Streptococcus sp.
GCAGAGGTGGGACGACGAAATCGAATTCTATCGAATGACCGATTTCTGTCCCACTCTCTTATTTTTATCTCCTACTGCTTTTTTATGTCCATCTATGTTATAATGATAAAAAAATAAGAAGCGAGTATCATTATGACTGTTGCAACTTTTGGAACAAAAGAAGAAAATGTTGACTATGTCAATCGTTATGGAGTCTATGCGGTGATTCCAAACCCAACAAAGGACCAAATCATCCTAGTCCAAGCTCCAAATGGGGCTTGGTTCCTACCAGGTGGTGAAATCGAGGCAGGAGAAGATCATTTCTTGGCACTCGAGCGCGAACTGATCGAAGAGCTGGGCTTCTCTGCGACCATCGGCGAGTATTATGGACAAGCAGATGAGTACTTCTACTCCAGTCACCGCAACACTCACTACTACAATCCTGCTTATATCTATGAAGTAACTGACTTTGTAGAAGCTCAAAAGCCACTAGAGGATTTCAATAACATTGCCTGGTTCCCGATTGACGAAGCCATTGAAAAGTTAAAAAGAGGAAGCCATAAATGGGGAATCAAAATGTGGAAATCTGCCCAAAAATTGTAAGCGACTTCTTTCACAAAATAAAAAAAAAGTGCTATAATAAATGGAGAAAGAGCTTAGGAGGATCTCACATGAAGCTTATGAATACAACAAATAGTCATGCTAATTTGGTCAAAAGTCAATTAGAAAGTACCGATGCTACCCTTGTTGAGGTCTATTCAGCTGGTAACACCGATGTTATCTTTACCAAAGCTCCTACTCATTACGAATTGCTGATTAGTAACAAACACCGTGCCATTCGTGAAACAGAAGTTGAAAAAATTCGTGAGTTCTTTTTAAAACGCAAGATTGATCTCAAACTCATCGACCAATCCACTATTAAAACGCTCTACTCCGATAAACTGATCGAAATTTCTTTCCCAATCAATTAGTAAGGTGCTTCTACCTTACTTTTTTCTTTGCTGTTTTTTTCAAAAGAAATCCGTTCATCTCATTATCGAGATGAACGGATTCTTTATTTCTGATAGATCATTTTTACGTGAGGGGTAGAAGCCAAGATAAAGGGCTCACTCACCGTATGAAAACCTAGCTTTTCATACAAGCCAACCACCTGTTCTTGGGCCTCAATTTCAATGGTCCGCCCAGGAAATCTCTGTTCACACAGGTCCAAAATCTGCCCTACCATGTCTTTTCCCAGTCCTTGGCCACGACTGTCTTTTGCTACAGCGACTCGACCAAAATGAATCGTAGCCCCTGTCTCAAAGATACGTGCATAGGCATCTACTCGTCCTTCCTCATCTTGATGAAAAAGGTGAATAGCTCTAAGATCAATAGCGTCAAGATCATTGTAGATTCTTGTCTGTTCCACGACAAAGGTCTCCAAACGCAATTGAACGATCTCGTAAAACTCTTTCAGTTCTAGTTCTTTAAATTCTTTTTGGTACCACATCAGTTCCTCTTTATTGAAAAGTCGCAAGGAGACTTTCTCCCTGCGATTTTTCACATCTTATTATTTAGATTCAAATCCTTCTGCTACTGCATCCGCAAAGTTCTCTTCGACGATGCTTGCACAGTGATCACAGATAGTTGCATGGTAGCTACGTTCTGCTGTACTTGGATCGATACGGCGGCAACGGTCACAAACTTCGCCAGCTGCACGTTCAACAGTGAAGGCAACATCTTCGAAAGCCACTGCACCTTCTGGAGCTGGATCTTCTGCAATGGTCAATTCTGATACAATCAAGAGTTGAGCAACATTACTATCTACTGCCCCAAGAAGAGTCTTCACTACTTCATTAGGATAAACTGTCAAATGAGCTTCAAGAGATTTACCGATCACTTTTTCATTACGTGCTTCTTCCAAAGCTTTTTGAGCTTGTCCACGGAAGTCCATAAAGGCTGACCAGGCATCCAAGATTTCTTCTTGATTCGCAAATGATTGTGCTTCTGGCAATTCTGACAATTGAACAAAGTCTTCTGCTTCAAACTCAAGATAGGACCAGATTTCTTCAGCAGTGTGAGGAAGGATCGGTGTCAAGAGTTTGGTGATTTTCACAAGAATATCATAGAAGACTGTTTGCATTTGACGGCGTTCTAGTGACTTAGCTCCTTCAATGTAAACAACATCTTTGGCAAAGTCAAGGTAGAAAGCAGACAAATCAACATTGATAAAGTTCACTAGGGCTTTGTAGATGGTCAAGAATTCAAAGTTTGCATAAGCGTCACGAATGGTCTTAACAAGTTGGTTAAAGCGGATAGTCATGTACTTATCAACAGAACGAAGCTCTTCGTAAGTTACTGCATCCTCAGCTGGGTTAAAGTCAGATGTGTTAGCAATCAAGAAACGAAGCGTGTTACGGATCTTGCGATAAGTTTCAGAAACTTGGCTTAAAATATCCATAGAGATACGCACGTCGTTGCTTGAGTCTACACTGGTAACCCAGAGACGCAAGATTTCTGCACCAAATTGTTTTTCAACATCGCTTGGAGCAATGGTGTTTCCAAGAGATTTAGACATCTTCTCACCTTTACCATCCAGAGCAAAACCTTGTGACAAGATTTGTTTGTATGGTGCGACACCATGGTTGGCTACAGATGTGATGAGTGATGAGTTGAACCAACCACGGTATTGGTCTGAACCTTCTAAATAGAGGTCAGCTGGGTATTTGAGTTCTGGACGGTTGACCACAACTCCATTCCAAGACGAACCTGAGTCGAACCATACATCCATGATGTCTGTTTCTTTCTTGAACTCACCATTTGGTGAACCTGGATGGGTAAATCCTTCTGGCAAGAGGTCCTTGGCATCCCGTTCCCACCAGATGATGGAACCATGTTCTTCAAAGAGTTGAGCTACATGCTCGATGGTTTCAGCTGTCATGATTGGTGTGCCATCTTCAGCGTAGAAGATTGGGAGTGGGACACCCCAAGCACGTTGACGAGAGATGACCCAGTCACCACGGTCACGAATCATATTGTAAAGACGGACTTTACCCCACTCTGAGTGGAACTTGACTTTTTCAATTTCGTCCAAGATTTCTTGGCGGAATTTAGATACAGAAGCAAACCATTGTGGCACAGCACGCCAGATGATTGGTTTTTTCGTACGCCAGTCAAATGGGTAGGAGTGAGAGATTTCTTCTTGAGCAAGGAGCAAGCTACCAAGTTTTTCAATAACTGTTGGAACAACCTTGTCATAGAATTGGCCTTCGAATTCCTCACCCGCGTTGGCCATCATGATCCCGCGTTCGTTGACAGTTACAGCAACTTCGAGACCGTTGGCAACACCGACATTGTAGTCATCCTCACCAAAACCAGGGGCTGTATGGACGATACCTGTACCGGAGTCCGTTGTAACGTGATCACCAAGGATAACAAGTTCATCTACTGCGGTATCCCATGGGTGCTCTGTCACGATGTGGTTCAATTCTTTACCACGGTAAGTTGCCAAAACTTGAACATCGGCCCAGCCAAATTTTTCAGACAAGCTGTTCAGCAATTCTGAAGCGACCACAAATTTACGAGCTTCGCTAGCTGGTTGCACCAAGACATAATCAATATCTGCACCAACAGTCAACCCGCGAGAAGCTGTGATGGTAAATGGAGTTGTTGTCCAAACAACGATATAAGTATCTGTATCAAGGACACCTTTGCCATCTTTGACCTTGTTGGCATAGTAAAGAGATGTTGAAACCAAATCATGGTATTCAATTTCCGCTTCAGCAAGAGCTGACTCAGAAGACCAAGACCAGTAAACTGGCTTAGCTCCACGGTAGATATAGCCTTTGTTAGCCATTTCACCAAAGACACGGATTTGCGCTGCTTCATAGTCAGGCGTCAAAGTTACATAAGGATTTTCCCAGTCACCTGAAACACCCAAACGTTTGAAGTCTTCACGTTGTTTATCTACTTGAGAAAGAGCGTAGTCGCGGCAAAGTTTCAAGTACTCAACCAAGTCCATTTCTTTGCGTTTAACACCTTGTTTGGCCAAGACTTGCTCGATTGGCAAACCGTGAGTATCCCAACCTGGGATATACGGTGCATAAAAACCTGACATAGACTTAGAACGAACAATGATATCTTTTGAGATCTTGTTCATAGCGTGTCCTACGTGGATATTTCCGTTGGCATACGGAGGGCCATCATGCAAGGTGAAATGTGGTTTTCCTTGGTTTAATTCTTGACGGCGTTGATAAAGCTTTGCTTCTTCCCACTCTTTTTGCCAAACTGGCTCTTTTGTAGGCAGACCAGCCCGCATCGGGAACTCTGTCTTCCCTAAATTCAGTGTTTCTTTGAGTTTCATGGTGTCTCCTCTAAAAAAATAATTCTACAAAATAAAAGACCACGACCTCGCCAAAAAGGACGACAAGTCGTGGTACCACCTTCATTCAAGAAAGAGACTGCTCTCTTTCTCCTCTTTTGTCGCTAACGCTGACCAGCGTTAGTGGTTACTTATTTCACCACTAAGATTTGTAAAAGGATCAATCTTATCAAAGGAAGTACAGGTCTTCCACCATCACCTGCTCGCTAAAACTATTTGATAAGATCACTGTTTTTACAGATTATAAGATTGAAACAGATTCACGATGTTCTTCCTCTTCAGGAGCATCAATATCCGCAACTTCTGGCGCATCGATATCCGCAACGTGAGGAGTATCTAGAACAATTTCATCAATAGAATCTTGATCTACCTGATTTTTTTCTGCTTCTTCCAATGCTTCTTTCACTTTTTCATTCAATCCTTGAAAAGCTTGAGTTGCGCCTAATTCTAAGTTAGCTGCCTCAATACGTTTTTGCAATTCTTCTATTTCAGCTGGAGTAAATTGACGTGTCAAATCAATGTTATCATCTTCTGCATGATGATGAACAGATTCACCCAAAGCTTTCTCAACAATTTCACGGAAAGCTTCATCACTTGTTTGAATATACATAGCAGTTGGTCGAAGAATTTCATCCCATTCTGGTGTATCAATAATGCTTAATTGGCTTTCGATAGTTGACTTCAAACGTTGGTGGAAGACACGTGTCTTATTCTTCAATTCTTCCGTTTCTACAGCAACTTTCTTGGCATTGTCTGTAGCATGACGGAGAATTTCATTTGCTTTCGCTTTTGCTTCTTCAACTAAATGATGAGCATCTTGCTCCGCTTGACGAACGATTGTTTCTGAGCGTTCATTTGCTGCATGCTTCACACGTTCTGCTGTATCTTGAGCGATTAATACTGATTGACTCAAAGAGTCTTTCATTTCGTCAAAGTAGTTCAAGCGTTCTTCCAACGCACTAATTTTTGTTTCCAATTCATGATTTTCACGAACTAATTTTTCATAGTCTCGGTAGACCATGTCTTGAAACTCTTCAACTTCTTTAGCATCGTAGCCTCTAAATTTTACATAAAAGCGTTTATCTTTGATTTCTAAAGCTGTAAGTGCCATAGTTCCTCCTTATTTTCTACTGGAAAATACTTCAACCGTTAATTTGTATTTTCCACTTTTTGATTGGCCATTTTCTGATAGTATTTTAAATCGGCCATACTTTCGAACACTAATTAAATCTGCTACTTGGATCATCCGACTAGGATTGTCAATTGTGGCATAGTTTACCTTTACCTGACCAGACTGAACTAATTGAACAGCTACAGACCGAGCAAGCTTAAAGGTAGAAGCTACTAGTTTATCAAGTCGTACACTAGTAACCAATAGGTCTTTGAACTTAGATGGTTCTTCTACAGAGATTCGTTCTCGACAATCAATCTCACGAATCTTCACAGATGCTTTTGCGATCTTCTTAAGATTCTCTTTGAAATAGGAGGAGAAACGTCCATCCACATAAATATGAATTTTCCCTTGTCCAACTAGAATATCTCCAAAAGACTTTCTTTCTATGCCTAATTGATGGAGAAGCGAACCCAAAACTTGAGAGTGACTTAACCGATAAAACTTATCCGGATAGAGAACTTCTAACAGGCTAATTTCAAAATCAGATGCCTCTAACTGATAGTAGCTTGGAGCCAGAATCACTCGTGCATATTCTGTAGGATAGATTTCTGAACTTGAGAACACCTGCAAACCGTGGTGAGCACCAATTTGACGTAAAATATCAACCTGATGTGGATTTAAAAAGGATGTCAGTTCAAAACTATACTGTTGCTCCACCCGAGCCACTAATTCTAGAACTCGATCGATAAAGACGTGGTCTTCTTGACTATAGTGTTGATAAAATCCCTTGGTCATATAAATTGCACCAAAAATTGAAGGACAAATCGTTCCACTACTGACAGAGCGAGTAAGGCAAACATAACTGTAAAGTCTAGCCCACCAAATTGCAAAGGAATCTTTCTAAATAGGCTCAAAAATGGTTCGACGATCCGTTGAACCATTTTAGCTAAAGCCGATTCTGATGCATTTGGAAACCAACTAAGCAAAGCATAGATGATTAATACTAGCTCAAAAACCTGAAAGAAATTTCTAACTAATTGTAGGACAAACATATTAACGATTTCGCTTCATATCAAAGTCGTATTCAGCAACTTCGACATCATTTGGAAGGCGAATATCTTCGATATTCACAACCACATTGATTGGTGTTAGTAAGTACATAGTACTTGCAACACGACGTAGATTCCCAGCTAATACATAGCGAGCACCATCCAAATAATCCAAACATCTTCTCGCTTGAACTTCAGTCATATATTGGAAGTCAATGAGAATGCTTTCGTTTGCCAACAACAAGTCAACAATTTCAGTTGCTTCTTCGTATTTACGAGGGTAGCGGACATCAATCGTAATCTTCTCATCTGCAGCAGAACTATTTTTTGCCAACTCTTGTTGACGTTGATGAAGTCGAGTAATATTTTCAGAAGATGATTTTTGAGATGAAGCTGATTCAACCACTGCTGTAGAAGCTACTTGTGGACGACTTGCTGCAACAGGAGTAGGTTTCTGCTCCTTGGCAGCTACCACAGCTTTTTGACGTGGTTTTGATGATGGTTGTACTGGTTTAGGGGATAATACAGGTTTGCTAGCACCGACTGCTTGAGCAGGCGCTTCTTGCACATCGTACTCATCTCCATCTTCAGTAAAATAATCAATCAATCGATCAAATCTATCTTTAAATGACATAATTCTTTCCTATTTGAAAAATGAGGTCCCAATTCGCACAAAAGTCGCACCGTTAGCAATTGCTACATCATAATCACGACTCATTCCCATGCTTAACTCTGTAAAGGGCTTATTTTTCAACTGTTTCTTTTGTAATTCTTTTTGAAGTTGGTGAGTTGCTGCAAATATGGCTTGCAACTCGTCCTGACTTGCCTCAAAAGGAGCCATCGTCATTAAGCCAACAATTTGTAGGTTATCCAAGGCTTCTATTTCTGGAAGAAGAGCATCGAGCTCTTCAGGAGCAAAGCCATGCTTGCTTTCTTCTCCAGAGATATTGACTTGTATAAAACATTTAATTGGGTGACTCGCCCTTTTTTGAATTTCTTGGGCAAGCTTCATAGAATCTAAAGCATGGAAGTAATCTACAAAATTGATAACTTCTTTTACTTTACGACGTTGGAGACTACCGATCAAATGCCAGGTCAGTCCCTCATCTTTTAGAGCTTGGTATTTTTCTAGAAATTTATCAACACGATTTTCACCGATATGACGGACTCCTGTATCAACCAGAGCCTTAGCTTGGTCGATACCAACATACTTAGTAACAGCAATTACATTCACCTGATCCGTGCGGTTTGCTGTTTCCATTGCTTGTGCAACCTGCGAGAATATACGCTCTTTATTTTCAATCAGATTCATTCTTAACGATTACGGAAAAATGGTGGTGTTTCTAACTCATCATCTTCTGAAGAAGAATCCACATAGCGTTCTACTTGACGACCAGTGCTAACATCAGACTGGCGTACAATGTTTTCACGACGAATGTCCCAATCTCCAAACGCAGATCCACGAGGTGTTTCTTGTTTAGCACGTGATTGAGGAGTAGGCATGTCGATTTCTTCCTTCAAATCGAATTCGCGATCGAATTGTGGAGTTTGTGGACGTTGTTCACGTGGTCCAGTTTGATAATAACGTGCTGAACTTGGTGTATGAGATGCAATTCCACTAACTTTTTCAACCTTGTCCTGACGAACACCCGTTGCAACAACCGTAACGCGGATTTCATCTTTCATTGATTCATCAATAGATGTACCAAGCCAAATGTTTACGCCATGACCAGCTGCTTGGTTCACAATTTCAGAAGCTTCTTCTGCTTCAATCAAGGTCATATCCAAACCACCAGTAACGTTGACGATCACGTCTTCAGCACCGTCAATGGTTGTTTCAAGAAGTGGTGAATAGATAGCTTTACGAGCTGCTTCAATGACACGCTCTTCACCATTACCAACACCAATACCCATCAAGGCATTTCCTTTATTTTCCATAACCGTCTTCACATCAGCGAAGTCAAGGTTAATCAAGCCTGGGCTTGTGATCAAGTCAGTGATCCCTTGAACCCCTTGGCGAAGGACATTATCTGCTTCACTCAATGCCTCAAGAAGTGGTGTTTTCTTATCTACGATTTCTAACAAGTTGTTGTTAGAAATGATCAACAAAGTATCCACATGCTCGCGAAGTTCATTGATCCCTTCGATTGCAAAGTTTCCACGTTTAGTTCCTTCAAATCCGAAAGGACGAGTTACAACGGCTACTGTCAAAGCACCAACAGCTTTAGCAATACGAGCGATAACTGGTGCAGCACCTGTACCAGATCCTCCACCCATTCCTGCAGTGATGAAGACCATGTCTGCACCTTGCAAAGCTTCTGTCAATACTTCTTCACTTTCTTCTGCGGCTTTACGACCAACCTCAGGTTGACCTCCAGCACCCAAACCACGAGTCAATTTAGGACCCAATTGGATAACGGTTTCTGCTTTTGCACTTGAAAGTGCTTGTACGTCTGTGTTTGCTGCGATGAATTCTACACCAGCAACTCCTTCGTCAATCATGCGGTTGATGGCATTGCCACCACCACCTCCGACACCGATTACTTTAATAACTGCGCCTTGTGTCGCTGCTGTGTCAAATGAAAATGTCATAAATGCTTACACTCCTTAATCAAACATATTACCGATTAAATTCTTCATTCGGTTTGTAAAGGTAGTTTTTTCTTCTTGTTTTTGTTCTTCAACCGGATGTTGTTGCTCGACGTTTACTAATGGTTCAATTTCTTCCGGAACAACTGGTTGCTGTACTGGTCGTTCAAACTGAATTGGTTGCTGACGAAGACGTTGGTCCCCATGTACAGCAGCCTGAGCAAGAATATCTACATCTGTAAGGTTTCCTGCATATTCAGACAAACTAATCACGTGGGCAAAGGCTGGATTGCGGATACCAATTTGATTTGGAACATACAATTTCACATTTACACCAAAGACCTCTTGTGCCAACTCTTCAATACCAGGGAGAATAGCGCCACCACCAATGATGACAATTCCTCCTGGCAAATCAAGCAAATGTCTTCTTTCAAGATCTTGTTTGATTTGGTCGAAGATGTGTTTGATCCGAGCTGAAATAATTTCTGCCAAATATTTTTCAGATACTTGGACAGGTTCTACTTCACCAATCACCTCAACGTGGAAGACTTCGTCGCCAACTGATGGAACATAAGCTTCTCCATAGTTGAACTTCAAACCTTCTGCTAATTTTTGAGAAGTCTTCAATACTTTAGAAATATCTTTGGTAACGTAATCGCCACCTTCTTGGTAGATATTTGTAAATTGAAGTTCTTGATTCCGAACAGAAGCTACTGTCGTTTGTCCTCCACCTAAATCAATGACGGTCGCACCAAACTCACGTTCTCCTTCGTTCAATACAGACTTAATCATTGCAAGTGGTGAAATAATGATGTTCTCAACTTGCAAACCAGCACGTTCGACTGTTTTCCGTAAATTATGGAGGACAGTTCTAGGACCAGTATACAAGAGACCACGCATTTCCAAACGAATTCCCATCATTCCACGTGGGTCACGGATTCCTTGGAAACCATCAACTGTGAATTCTTCTGGAATAAAGGTAATGACTTCACGGTCTGGAGTCATACTCTTTGTTAATGCAGATCTGACAACATTTTCAACATCTGCATCCGTAATTTCTTTTGAATCACTGGTTACAGGAATCATTCCTTGAGTTGCTTCAATTTGAAGAAGGTTCGCTGGCAACCCAACGTTAACAAGATTGATTGAAATTCCTGCTTTTTCTTCTGCTTGGCTTACTGCATTTTTAATCGCATTCGAAGCAGCCTCAATATCAACAATAATTCCATCTTTGACGCCAGCACTTTTCGCATTGCTGACTCCAATTACATTCATTTCTCCATTGACATGTTCTGCCACCAATA
>CABREZ010000047.1 GCA_902470035.1 uncultured Streptococcus sp.
ATGACCTGGCAAATACTATCAATATGATGAGGATTCCCTGGACCACTGGATAGAATGATCCCATCCGGCTGCAAATCCTTCAATTCTTTCAATTTAAGGGAATAAGGAACGACCGTTACATTACATCCTCTCGCGATTAATTGGCGTAAAACCGAATGACGCAAGCCCAAATCGATCAAGACAATACTCTTACCAAATCCTGGTGCTGCATAAGGGGTTTTGGTCGACACTTGACGAACCTGGTCAAAAGGTAGGACGGTTGCCCGAAGTTGATCTAGGATATGCTCAATCGCATCCCCTTCATTAACCACTGTAGCCTTCATACTCCCATACTTAGAAACAATTTTAGCCAGCCTTCTGGTATCGACTCCTTGAATCCCTGGAATGTTGTGTTTCTTCAGATAAGCATCCAAGGACAGCTGTTTGCGCCAATTACTTGGATGGCTCGCTAATTGGTTCACTACCACAGCTAGACAACCTGGAAAAATCGATTCGTAATCATCTCGATTGATTCCCGTTGTTCCAATAACTGGAAAAGTAAAGGCTAATATTTGACCCTTATAGGATTGATCGGTAATCAATTCTTGATAACCCGTCATGGCAGAATTTAAGACCAATTCCCCACTGACATAGGTATCAGCTCCAAAACCAGTTCCTTCAAAAACCGTCCCATCTTCTAATACTAAGAGACGTTTTACCATAAATTCTCCTTACAGACTCCAAAAAGAAAAGTGAGAAAAGACCACCTTTTTGTAGACTCTCTCACTTCTCCTTTCTCTTTTACATATTATTTACGTCCAGCTAGAACCGCTTCGATGATCGCCATGCGGACAAAGACACCATTGGTCATTTGCTCCACGATGCGTGATTTAGGAGCTTCTACCAAGTGGTCAGCAATCTCCACATCACGGTTTACTGGAGCTGGGTGCATCAAGATAGCTGTATCTTTCATGCGATCATAGCGTTCTTGTGTCAACCCATGCAAACGATGGTAGTTCTCTTTTGAGAAGAGGGACTCATAGTCATGACGCTCGTGTTGCACACGGAGGAACATCATGACATCGACCTCTTCAATGACTTCATCAATCGTCACAAAGGTTCCATATTCTTCGAACTCCGCACTTCTCCACTCGTCTGGACCAGCAAAGTAGAGGGTTGCGCCCAAGCGTTTCAAGATTTGCATATTGGATTTTGCAACCCGTGAGTGATCCAAGTCACCAGCGATACAAACCTTCAAACCATCAAAGTGACCAAACTCTTGATAGATGGTCATCAAGTCTAGTAAACTTTGGCTTGGGTGTTGACCAGACCCATCTCCCCCGTTGACAATAGAGGCTGTGATGGTTGGACTTTCAATCAATTGCTTGTAGTAGTCTACTTCTGGGTGACGGATGACGCAGATATCTACTCCGAGAGCTGACATGGTCAAAATCGTATCATAGAGAGTTTCACCCTTGTTTACAGAGCTCGTTTTCACATCAAAGTCAAGGAGATCACAACCCAATTTCAACTCAGCCACTTCAAATGCTTTGTGCGTACGTGTTGACGACTCAAAGAAGAGATTAGACACGATATGTTGCTCGTCATAATGAGTCTTTGCTCCATTTTTAAACTCAATTCCACGCTTAATCAAGGCCATAACTTCTTCGTTTGATAAAGCTTCCATTGAGACAAGGTTTTTAAGTGCGATTTGATTTGTAGACATGTTGTAACTCCATTCCAAAGATATGCATATGTGAAAACGATACAGGAAGCTCACTCAGTCGCTCCTGTATATAGCGACGATTTGAAAACTACCTTATTCACTCACCTCGATCAAGATGCGATCTTGACCATCTAGCTCAGACATTTCGACAATGATTTCCTCTGATCGACTTGTTGGAATATTCTTTCCAACATAATCTGGTCGGATCGGCAATTCTCTATGACCACGATCCACTAGGACAGCCAAGCTGACACGAGATGGACGTCCGCGACTGACAAGATTATCAATGGCTGCTCGAATGGTCCGACCTGTATAAAGGACATCATCAATCAGGATGACATCTTTGCCAGTAATATCTACTGGTAAAACGGTTGAATCTTCTGTTACTTTAATATCATCACGGAAAGGCTTGGTATCCAATTCACAGACTGGAACTTCTATTTGTTCTAGTTGTGCTAACCGTTCTTTGATGCGATTGGCAATGAATACGCCACGAGTTTTGATCCCTACCAAAACAATTTGGCTCAGATCCTTATTCCGTTCGATGATTTCATAGGTGATACGAGTAATAGCCCGCTTCATGGTCAAATCATCAACGACTTCTTTGATCTTCATCTTTTCCTCCTAATTGATAGAAAAAAGCCTCCCTTTATCAAGGAGGCTTCAGAAAAATACTAAGAGATAAGACCTAGAACGCATCTAGATCACCCCTTATTTTAATCAGACTCCTTGCCTGCCTCACAGGACAGGATTAAAGGACTATTTAATTATCCATACTATATCACAGTTTATAGAGGGATGCAAGAAAAAACTTATTTTTTTCTACTAATGTTCGGATTTTTATCATCAAATCTTCTATTTAATAATGATCTGTTCCTTTTTTACCAATCCTCTTCAGGGCAAACAGGCCACATCCAGCTAGTAAATATGCGACAAAAATGATCGTCGCCATCTTAGCGACATAGAGCCAGCCAAAACGATTGACATTGATAAAGAAATAAGGGAAAGGACTGTCTTTAGCGCCAGGTACTGGCCATTTAAGGACCAAACCGTTTATCAATGCAAAGACCATATAGAGCAAAGGAAGCAAGGTCCAAGCTAATGGATCCGACTTACGGTATTGTTTAGGTTTATCAATCACCAGGGTATCAAAGAAGAACATCAAGGGAACAATGTAGTGACAGAGGAAGTTTTCCAAACGGTAAAACTTCTCAGGTGTCGCGATCGGTGCAAGCATAAAGTGGTAGATGACACAGGTGATCATGATAGACATGGTGACACCACCCTTCAAGCGAAGATAGCCCTGGGTCTGGGTCGAACGACCACGAAGCATGCGCCAGACCATGTCCCCCATAAAGAACATGACCAACATGTTGGACAAAATGGTGTAATAGAGCATCATTCCAAAGCCACCATGCTTGGTGAGTTGTAGATAAACACCGATGACACTTAAGATAAACAATAGAAAACGATAGCTAAATAATAGTTTGAATTTCATAGTATTCTCCTGAAAGAAAAGGGCTAGGCCCTTCAGTTTAATCAGGAACTTTCCTTAAGTGAAGACGGACGTCAGCGAACTTCTTCGAAGTTCCATGACTTAGTTTTGAACCTAAAGTTTCAAAACTCCCGAGTACTTGAAACAATACTGTTTCAAGTACTTTTCTCACAGCGGAAAGTTCCTTTTAAACTTAAACAACTCAATTAATTAATTTGTATACTTTATAAAGAACTATTTCTTCTTATTCTTAGATCTTCTTCACAAATTCTGATTTGAGTTTCATTGCGCCAAAGCCATCAATCTTACAATCGATGTTGTGGTCTCCTTCAACGATACAGATGTTTTTCACGCGCGTTCCTTGTTTCAAATCTTTTGGTGCACCCTTGACTTTCAAGTCTTTGATTAAGGTGACGGTATCCCCATCAGCCAATTTGTTTCCATTGGCATCAATCGCAACGACACCATCTTCTTCAACGACTTCAGCTGGGTTCCATTCATAAGCACATTCTGGACAGACCAATAGGGCTCCATCTTCATAGACATATTCTGAATGACATTTTGGACAGTTTGGTAAGTTATTCATTTCAATCTCCTTAGCAAAATTAACTCCCATAGTATACCATGAAAGGGAAGTTTTGACAAATTCTGCTCAACTCTAGCAGTTTGTATAAAAGAGGAGGCAACTCGGCCACCTAGAATCGATGATAACCTTTAATCTTCTTGTAATTCTTGAATGCCTCTAATCACTCGTACTCCTGCTTGACTCCTATCTCGTAGTTCTTCTTCAGAGTATGGAAAGGTATTGATCAAGATACTTTGCATACCAATACTTTTCGCTACAGCTACATCTGTAGTGAAGTCATTCCCTACCATAACCGTTTTATCAGGATTCAACTGGTGTTCTTTGATCACTTTCACGAGAAATTCGGACTGAGGTTTGCGAATCCCAGCATCTGACGACAGATAAAAATCATGGAAAATCTCTCTCAAGCCGACCAAATCAATCTCTGGGTTGGTAAAGTCCGCTTGTGCATTAGATAAGAGGTAGAGCCGACAACCTGTAGCCTTCATATCCTCTAATACTTCTTTCGTGTGAGGATAAAGTTCCAATCGTTTGCGAGAGAGGACACGGAAGGTCCGAGCAATCAAACGCCCCCACTCTTTGAGATGTTGGACACTGGCTCCAGTTGGATGACTTTCTAGATAAAGCTGAACGAAAATCACGGTCAAGTCAATCTCTGGATAAGTGACTTGTTTTTCCTGAGCGATACTTTGCTCAGCTTGCTGCACCAACTCCTTATAGCGTGCTTGCAGGCTTTCCCGTGTATAATGAGCACCATAGGATTGGTAGATTTGGGCCATGGTCTCCCACAAGACTGGACTTGACTCATCGGTTTCGATATCGACCAAGGTTCCATAAAAATCAAAAATATAGTTTTTAAATGCGTACTTTTGCTGATTCATCTCTTTCTCCCGTTACAAACATGGTAAAGGTGGCCTTACAGACATTGGCACCTTCCTGATTGGTAATATTGACATCGACAACCCGAGTTGTCCGCCCACTGTGGACACATTCCCCGTGGATGGTCAGGACATCTCCAAGACGCCCGGCTTTCAAATAATTGATGGAAGATTGCAAGGTCACACCATCTACTCCCTGTGAAATTACGACCAAGCCACTGATCTGGTCACATAGAGTAAAGAGATAGCCACCGTGGGCATTTCCATAATAATTAAGAGATGATTCAACGACCTTGGTTGTCACAACAACATGACCATCTCTCATGGTTTCGATCTCGTAATTTTCAAATGCCGCAATGGCATCAAAGTGAAAATCCTTCATGTTAAAACCTCTTCCCCCATATAAGGTATTCCTAAACTCTTCCATCATACTATTTTTTTCCACTTCTTACAAGAATAAGAAAAGAGCTAGTGTTACCTAACTCCTTAATAGCGAAATTTTTCCCAACCATCGTCTGTCCGTTTGCGATAATAGTACTCGGATAAATCTGGGTCTTCCATCACTTCCAGCAGAGGAAGCATGTCGTAGGACAAGTCCAACTTTTCTAATTGGTCCTTCTCAACCCAAGAAACTTCTCCTTCTTCAGACGATCTGAGCTGGCCGGTGAATTCTGTTGCCTTGTAGCAAAAGACGATATAGCGGCCTCCCTCATCTGGCTCCCAGTCTTTAACTGCGACGAGTTTAGGAGCTGTAATCGTAAGACCTGTCTCTTCATAGATTTCACGAATGACTGATTCTACAAGACTTTCTCCTTCTTCTATATGACCACCTGGAAAAGCATAGCCAGCCCAGTGAGTCTTTTCAGGTGAGCGGTATTGGAGGACTACTTTCCCATTTTCAAGATCTTCGACCATGCAAAGATTGCACAGTATAGTAGGCGTTGTACGTGACATATATTTCCTTTCTATCGATATTGACAATTAATCAATATACACTTTCTTCTGTATTTCTTTCTTCATCACAAAGGGATTTACCAGCTCATGGTATTCATCATAGGCATCCAAAAGAGAGCCTCTCTGAAAGACAATTGACTTCTCTTTTAAATAATACTCCGAGTGAATCGTTACCGAACCATGACATCACTGCTAAAGAACAACTCAATGAATAATACCAGGATCAGGCTAGCAAAGAGACTAAAAAGTAGCCCCCCTCAACATTCTTCCAACTGACTATTTGTGTCCGATAGAAGGGATACCAGTTGTAAATGAAAACGAAAAACGTTCTTGCCTTAAATAATGATCAATAGGATATGAACACCTAATCGAAGCCAATGATCAATTAGAGGCGTATCTGGATCACTATTTTTACTATCTAAGAATAGGCTGAGCGATAACAAAAGTAAAGCAAGGGCAATGACTATTTTCAGAGATAGCATCATACCACCAATAGCAAGAGTAGCTAGAAAGCCAAAAAATGGCAACGGGCTAAATAAAAATGACAATAAACTGAAATAGAGCATAAACGAAGAGAGTATCAATAAGCCGTAAACAATCAACTTAGTGAAAATTGAGACTCTTTTTCCTTCTCTTTTCATTTTTGATAGTGAATAAATGACATAGATCATATAGATAAAAAGTAGCATATGGAATCATTCCTATGTTTTATAGATTATGTAATAGTTTAACCAAAAGCCAATCAAAATACAACTAAAGACACTAACTTATCAGTAGTAACCCATCTCTGATCAGAGTTTCTTCATTTCTGCTGCTACCTTTTGGAGATGCTGTTCCCGTATGCTAGCGGTGTTCACATCCCGGCCGACTTCTCCCAAGATGCAGACGCGCTTGGTTTTGATCCCACAGTGGTTCAAGACGGCATTCTTCAAAACAGATATACCATAACTATCTGGAATGTTGAGAGGGCCTGAAAAAATCTTGTACCACCAAGTAGGCGCCATGGAGGTCGCATAAATACTGGCGGTTTTGCCTTTAAGCAACTTCTTGAATTGCTTGCCTCTAAGGTAATTCCAGATGAAGCTTCCTTGATCATTGGCCGAGTATGCAATCCCTGGTGTAAAGGCCCGGTCAATCCAGCCCTTCATAAGGCTCGGCATACTACTCCACCAGATGGGATAGACAAAGATCAGGTGATCCGCCCACTGGATCAATTTTTGAGAACGAAGGATAAACGGATCTTCCTCCATCCGCTTTCGATAGCCGTAGCGAAGGACCGGGTCAAAATCCTCTTCATTGAGATTGATCACTTCTAGCACGTGGCGATTTGAGTTAATATTTTCGACAATGGTTTGAAAAATAGCCTGGCAGTAACTTTCCTTATCGGGATGCCCATTGATGACTAAAATTTTCATTCGTATTCTCCTTCAAGTCTTTTTTTCGTTCAATCTCTTTCATTCTTTATACTTGATTAATTGATAATGGTTCCAAGATTGATAGATACGTCCTTTAGGAATTTTTATTTGAAGAACATATCATCCGCAATTCCTTAACAGGTTTTCCAAGTTTAAGTATTTGTTCTTGGCCATCAAAGGTAAAACCCATTTTTTGATAGAAAGCAATGGCTCGCTTATTATCTTTCAATACCCATAAATAAATTTCAGAGAATTGATCAAGAGCAACAAATGCAGCATGCATTAACTGTTTACTCACACCTTTTCCATAGTAATCTTTTAAAACATATAAGGCAATGATTTCACCAGCTTGAATAGTCTCACCACGAAAATTTCCATAACTGATAAAACCAACGACCTTCTTTCCATCCATCGCAATCAAAGTATTTTCTGGATACTTTTGACTAAAGAAACGACATCTATCTAATGTCATCGTCTCCTGATAATCTGCAGGTAAAAGGTCATCATAAGCCTCTCTCCACGTTTGCCAATGAACGAGGGACTTGCCTTCTATCTCTTCAGGAGTTTCCATCTGTTTGACAGTGATGACCATTTGCTTCCTCCCATTCTTCTCTCAAAATGCCGTATTTAATACTATCATAATAAACACCTTGATAATAACGAACTTTTGGAATATGAGCTTCTTTTTTCATTCTTAATTTTTCAGCCAATTTCATCATACCAAAATTTCCTGACCAAGTTGTCAAACCAAGATGCTCCAACTCCAAGTAATCCTGAAATGTCCGATCTATCCACTGTAGCATAGCAGCTTTTCCAATTCCAGAGTTCCAAAATTTGTTATCATAAATACAAATTCCCAATTCCATCCATCTTGTTTCTTTACATACCCAGTAGCGCGAAACAGTCCCAACTAGTTTATCATCAACAAAAATACCAAGGCGATTTGAGTTGTTTAGAGTGGATTCTAATTTTTGTAGTTTAAATTCTTGAAAATTAGGAAAATACTGATAATCGTCATAATAGGGAGCGTCATACTGCTTCCAAATTGGATTAGATTGTGAATAAGCAATTTCCCACAAAGGCACCAAATCTTCTTCTATTAGTTTTCTTAAATCGATCATATTTATCCCTCAATCCAAGGCCTTGACTTCCAACATCATATCGCGGATTTGGGCTGCCAATTCGAAATCAAGCACTTCGACGGCTTCTTGCATCTGGCCTTGCAGTTTCTTGATCAGTTCCTTGCGCTCTTGGCGGTTGAGACTGGTGATATCCACTTCCTTGTCTTCTTCCTTGCTCACCGCCTTAGTAACAGAAATAAGATCTCGGATTTCCTTCTTAATGGTTTGTGGCACAATGCCATGCTCTTCATTATAGGCCATCTGAATCTGACGACGACGGGCCGTTTCATCAATGGCTTTTTGCATAGACTGGGTCATGGTGTCCGCATACATGATGACATGACCTTCGCTATTACGAGCTGCACGACCGATGGTCTGGATCAGTCCGCGTTCATTACGGAGGAAGCCTTCCTTGTCCGCATCGAGAATGGCAACCAGACTGACTTCTGGTACGTCAATCCCTTCCCGAAGCAGGTTGATTCCGACCAAGACATCAAAAACACCCAGACGCAAATCACGGATGATTTCCGTCCGCTCCAAGGTCTTAATGTCCGAGTGCATGTATTTCACCTTGACGCCCATTTCCTTGAAGTAGTCCGTCAAATCTTCTGCCATCTTCTTGGTCAGGGTGGTGACAAAGGTCCGCTCTCCACGTTCTACTCGCGCATTGATCTCACCCAAGAGATCGTCCATTTGTCCCATAGTCGGACGCACTTCCACCTCTGGATCCAGAAGACCAGTCGGACGAATGATTTGCTCGATGACGGTATCAGTTTGTTCCATCTCATAATCGCCTGGTGTCGCAGACACATAGACGATCTGATGGACATGACTTTCAAACTCCTCACGACGAAGAGGCCGGTTATCCAGAGCAGACGGCAAACGGAAACCATAGTTGACCAACATCTCCTTACGCGAGCGGTCTCCATTGTACATTCCCTTGATTTGTCCCATGGTCATGTGGCTTTCGTCAATCATAATGAGAAAATCTTCTGGGAAGAAGTCAAGAAGGGTGTAAGGTGGCTCTCCTTCACTCCGTCCGTCCATGTGACGGGAGTAGTTTTCTACCCCATTGGTGTAGCCCATTTCCCTAAGCATTTCAATATCATACTCGGTCCGTTGTTTCAGGCGCTGGGCTTCTAAGAGCTTGCCTTCTTTTTCAAAGACTTTCAACTGTTCTTCTAGTTCCGCCTGAATCTTGGCAATGGCTACTTCCATATGGTCATCATTGGTCACGAAGTGAGTGGCTGGGAAAATAGCCAAGTGGTCCACTTCACCAAGGACTTGACCCGTCAAAGCTTCAACCTCACGGATGCGGTCAATTTCGTCCCCGAAAAACTCAACGCGAAAGGCATGTTCATCACGCGAAGCTGGGAAAATCTCGACCACATCCCCACGGACACGGAATTTCCCCCGTTGAAAGTCGATGTCATTGCGCTCAAACTGGATATCCACCAAGTCGTTCAGCAGTTTATCGCGAGAAATCTCGAGACCTGGGCGTAGGCTCACCACGCTATCCGAGTATTCTTTGGGAGAACCCAACCCATAGATACATGAAACAGACGCAACTACAATGACGTCATTGCGCTCTAAGAGGGCTGAGGTTGCTGAGTGACGAAGCTTGTCAATTTCATCATTGACCGAGCTATCTTTTTCGATATAGGTATCGCTCGATGGCACATAAGCTTCTGGCTGGTAGTAATCGTAGTAAGATACGAAGTACTCGACCGCATTTTCAGGGAAGAATTCCTTGAACTCCCCATAGAGCTGGCCTGCTAGGGTTTTATTGTGGGCGATGACCAAGGTCGGTTTATTCACTTGGGCAATGACCTGGCTCATGGTATAGGTCTTCCCCGTACCAGTCGCTCCCATCAGGATTTGCGCCTTCTCGCCTCCTTCTATGTTATCCACCAACTGTTCAATGGCCTGCGGTTGATCCCCAGACGGTTGGTATTTAGATACTAGTTTAAATTTGTTATCTGTAATTCGATTAATCATCTCTTTGTCCTCACATATATAGACCTTATTTTACCATAAATCACCAGAATTCTCTGTGATGAGGAATGAAGAGAGAAGAGAACATGTTACAAAATGATACGTTAAATCGGGATATGTCCGAATTACAACATCATTAATTGGACACGTATTAGCATAAAAACTAAACAAGACTCTCGCAATTACTTCGAAAGTC
>CABREZ010000048.1 GCA_902470035.1 uncultured Streptococcus sp.
CATTCTGTTCCTAGTTTTAGGAATTTTCCATTTTTATAGAGAGAAAAAGGTGTACAATGGAGGTGAAAAGGAAGGTGATTTCTATGGAAGAAAGGGATGTGATTCAAGAAGCGAGGACGATGATCGAAACCCTCCAAACAGCCTTTTCTAGGGAATGCAAAGCCAGTCCAGATGCCCTTCGATTTGAAGAAAATCTAGATCAGATTTTGAAAGTTTTATTGAAGGCTAGGCAGGTAGATAATCGCCTATTGATCGAGTTGGAAAAGTTTTATCAGACCGCCAGTCTATTGATTGGTCTGGGTGGGCTAGCATTGAACGAAGAAGCCTTTCAAGCTTGGCGAGCTTATGATCACTGGCATTACGAGGTTGTGAAGTCTCAGTTACAGGTCTACGGACCGACGGTGGTTCTTTAATCTTGGTTACGATGTTTAGGAACATCAGATGATTGAGAGGAGGTGTGGGACATGTCTCTCATGCATGATTTTTTCCATCAGTTTTTAGTGTCTCTACGAAATCTTGGTTATTCGCTCTTTTTCTTATTTGAAAAATAAGTGGGAGTGCCTTTATCCCTTTTACTAGTATAGTAGAAGGGATTTTTGATGCAGAATCCTTGAAAATCTGAGGCTCTTGGATTATGATGGAGCTAATAGATGTTAAGCGTTCCTCTTAGGGAATGCAGGAAGCGAGGAAAAAAGATGGCAGAGATTTATCTAGCAGGTGGCTGTTTTTGGGGCTTAGAGGAGTATTTCTCTCGGATCCCCGGTGTAGAAAAGACGACGGTGGGCTATGCCAATGGCCAGGTAGAAACGACCAATTATCAATTGATCAAAGAAACGGATCATGCAGAGACTGTACAAGTTATCTACGATCCAGACAAGATCACTTTACGCGCAATTCTGCTCTACTATTTCCGGGTGATCGATCCCTTGTCCGTTAACAAGCAGGGAAATGATCGAGGCCGCCAATACCGAACCGGTGTCTATTACCTAGACGAGGCGGATCGTCAGGTGATCGCCCACCTGTTTGCGGAGCAAGAAGAGCAACTGGGACGCAAGATCGCGGTGGAGCTAGAGCCCTTGCGTCACTACATCCTGGCTGAGGACTACCACCAAGACTACCTCAAGAAGAATCCTGGGGGTTATTGCCATATCGATGTGACGGATGCTGATCAGCCCTTGATTGATCTGGCAGCCTATCAGAAGCCAGATCAAGAAACCTTAAAAGCGAAACTGACAGCAGAGCAGTACCAAGTCACTCAGGAGAGTGCGACAGAGCGTCCTTTCCACAATGTCTATGATCAGACCTTTGAAGAGGGTATCTATGTGGATATTACGACTGGGGAACCTCTCTTTTTTGCCAAGGATAAGTTCGCTTCTGGCTGTGGCTGGCCAAGTTTCTCCCGTCCCATTGCCAAAGATGTCATCCACTATTACCAGGACCATAGCCACGGGATGGAGCGGATCGAAGTTCGTTCCCGCTCAGGCAATGCCCATCTCGGTCATGTATTCACCGATGGACCAAAAGACCAAGGTGGCCTACGCTATTGCATCAATTCGGCCTCACTGCGCTTTATTCCAAAAGAGGAAATGGAGCAAGAAGGTTATGGTTATTTGTTAAAGGCTTTGAAATAAGAGGGCCTTTCTAGTAGATCGAAAAACGGAGTTTATGATGAAAAATAGAAATTTGTGGTTAACAAGTTTTCACTTTCGGCTATGGTAACTCTGATTGGATTAGGATTTACTGCCTATAATCATTTTGTATTCCATCAACCTTTTATGAATCGGACGACAAAAGGGTTGATTTCGGCCTTTTTCCTAAGTCTTGTCATGGTTGCGATTAGCTTGTCCAAATCAAACGATAAGAAGTGATGATCGATCATTTACATGAATTAATCAACTGTGCAGGAGCAGGACGATGAAGCGTTTCTAAACAATGGCGCTTCTGTCCTGCTCTCTTTTTTCTCTTCTTAAAATTTGTGATACAATGAAGAGAAAGCTTTTCAATGAATACTAGGTTTGATATGGGGTTAGTGGCTCATTGTATAAACCTGAGATGAGAAAGTTGGAATGTTAGAGAAGTGTGAGAATGTAAAAGGTACCATCAAGATGCTAGGGAGAGGCCTTTGACAAGTGCAAGAGAAATAGGAAGAGAAGATGATGAAGAATTGGAAGGATCTCTTAAAGAGATGGAGCGAGCTTGGGAAAGATATCCTCAGGATGCTCAACGACTGGCTTGATATTGGCTTGGGAAAGGTGACCGCTTTTCGCCTGACCAACGAACAGTTTGTCTATGGTTTGCTGATTACAGTATTTGCGGCAGCAAATCTGGTCTTGTGGGTTCAAAAATGGAATGGTTTTCCCATTACAGCGCTAGAAATGCCGGAAGTCGTTGAAAAGCAAGAAGAAGTTCATCCGGATCAGTTACCGCATACGGCTCGGATCATGGCAAATGGAGATCAACTCTATCATGACTTGATTTATATGAGTGCCGCCAAGGAAGATGGAAGCTATGATTTTTCTGAGAATTATCACTATGCTCAGGAATGGTTGAAGCAAGGGGATCTGGTCTTGGGGGATTTTGAAGGGACCATTAATTCGGATTATGGGCTTTCGGGCTATCCGATTTTCAATGCCCCTGGGGAGGTGGTTGCTTCGATTAAGGATGCAGGCTATCAGGTGATGGACCTGGGACATAACCATATCCTCGATTCTGGCTTGGAAGGGCTGTTTTCGACTGCAAAGGCCTTTGAAGACGCGGGGATCCAAACGGTTGGTGTCTACCCGCATGAGACGAGAGAGCAAGCCCCTATCCTGATCAAGGAAGTAAATGGGATCAAGATTGCGATCTTGGCCTACTCCTACGGGTTTAATGGGATGGAATATAATCTAGAACAAGAGGACTATGATAACCGTCTATCGGACCTCAATGAGGAGCGGATGCGTCAAGAAATCCAAAAAGCTGAGATGGAAGCGGACGTAACTATTGTCATGCCTCAGATGGGGATTGAATATGAGTTAGAGCCATCAGAGGAACAAAAGGAGCTATACCATAAGATGATTTCTTGGGGAGCGGATATCGTCTTGGGTGGTCATCCTCATGTCGTCCAGCTTGCTGAGATTGTGGATAAGGATGGGCAACAGAAATTGATCGTTTATTCTATGGGGAATTTCCTTTCCAATCAGCGGATGGAAACCATGGAAGGGATAGACAATGCCCAATGGACCGAACGGGGTGTCCTGATGGATATCACCATTGAGAAGGTAGGGCGTAAGACACGGATCAAAACGGCCACAGCTCATCCTACTTGGGTCAACCGGACGCCAAAGGACAGTTATTCTCCTGAAGGCTATGAACTCTATCATTTCCAGACCTATATCTTGGAGGACTGGATTGAGGGAGGCAAGTATCGGGATCAATTGGATGACGAAACAAAGGCGCGTGTCGATACAGCCTACCAGGAAGTGAAAGAACGTGTGAATTTGAATTGGCAGTAGGAAGGGGCGAATGAAGGAATGGACAAACTTGGATGGTTACCAATTGGATTTGTTGGACTGATCATCGTTATGACTCTAACAAATCAGCTATCAACGATTCTTCTGAGAAAAAAATTAGCCAAGGCTTGGGAGGGTAAACCTTTTTTCATAAAAAAAGATAGTGAAGAAAGTTTAGCGGAAACAATGCTCTTGGCTTCTGCACTCCAACCGACAGATAGCCAAGTAGACGGTCAGACTTGGCATGATTTGGACCTCTATAGAGTCTTTGATCAGTTGAATTATACACAGTCTAGTATAGGGGCTGAGGCCTTGTATCAGAAGATGCGTTTGATTAAATTTCAACCAGAAGCATCCTTGCAGGAGTTAGAGGATTTTTTTGACCATCACCCTGATCTTCGTCTCAAGGTTCAAGTTGTCATGAACCAATTAGGAAAAAAGAACCACAATATGGCTAGAAGTATTGTGGCGAATCCAGGGAAACAGGATTCGAAGATCTATCTTTCTCTCTATATTTTCTTAGCCTGTTTGCCGGTCTTCTCGCTTTTCTTCCTTCCGTTTTTTAAAATTCAAGCGATGATGGTCTTGGTGGCGAGTGCGACCTTCAATATCATTTTTTCGAGCATTCGGAATTGGTCGAATAAAATGCGCTTGGATCGAGTTAGTTACTTGGTTCGTATCTTTGCCTCAACGGAAAAGCTTAGCCATTTAGCGATTCCAAAACAAGAAGCCCTCAAACAGGCTGTCCAACCATTTAAGAAGACGAAAGTTATTTCCGGAATCTTACAAAGTCCAACAGGAAGCTCAGATATGGAAATTATTCTGATTTACCTTAATTTTCTTTTCTTAATTCCGCAGATTGCTCAAGTTTATATCTATCAGCAAGTGAGGATTCATCAGAAAGAAGCTCAGGAAGCGATCAATCTTTTGGGAGAATTGGAAGTAGCCATCAGCCTTCTACGCCATAAGCGTGATGTTGAATTGGTCTGTCATCCTTATTTTAAAAAAGAAGGCGGAATTAAGGGCAAGGGGATCTACCATCCTTTA
Source organism: uncultured Streptococcus sp. (assembly GCA_902470035.1). Taxonomy (GTDB): domain Bacteria; phylum Bacillota; class Bacilli; order Lactobacillales; family Streptococcaceae; genus Streptococcus. The sequence continues at coordinate 4,539 of CABREZ010000048.1, forward strand.
CTAACGGATCCGGTTGCTAACGATGTTCGTTTTGAAAAAAATATGGTGATTAGTGGAGATAATGCCTCAGGGAAATCTACTTATCTGAAAATGGTAGCTATTAACTGTATTTTAGCGCAGGGCTTGGGCTTCGCTTATGGTGACAGTTTGGAGCTTTCTTATGGACATGTCATGACCTCTATGGATGTCAGCGATGATATCGAGGTTGGAGATAGTTATTTTATTACAGAGAGCAAAACAATTCTCCGAATGATTGAGAGTCTGGAAAAGTCAGGTTTTCATTATTTCTTTATTGATGAACTCTTTAAGGGAACCAATACCATTGAGCGAATTGGATCTGGCTTGGGGATTGTCCGCTGGCTATCTAGACACGATTGCTTGTATATGATTTCGAGTCATGATATTGAGTTAGTCGCGGCGTCTGGTGCAGTCAATGATAATTATCATTTTGATAGTCGTTATGTTGACGGGGAAATTGTCTTTGATTATCAGATAAAGCAGGGGGCGGCAGTAACGAAGAATGCGGTCAATACATTAAAAAGCCTCCATTTTCCTTCAGAAATCACCCAAACTTCTCAAGAATTAATAAGGCAATATGAAGAAACAGGGAAATGGTCTTTAAATACAATGATTGAGAGCTAAAGATGTAAGTTGCTTCGTTTTATCTGATATTTCTACTGTTAAAAAACTAAAAGCCCCTGGAACATAAGTTTCAATTGTGTTCAGGGGGCTTTTATTATTTGATCCATTGATTAAAGACAAGCTTTTCGGTATTGACTTGGAGTGATCTGATAGTATTTCTTGAATTGGCGATTAAAGTTTGAGAGGTTGTTGAAGCCAGATTGGCTAGCGATATCAATAATTGCCAGATCAGAATGCTGGAGGAAATGGGCGGCTTTTTTTAGCCGATATTGGATGATGTACTCCATACAAGAGATCCCTAATTGTTTCTTAAAGAAATTCATAAAGTGGGTCGGGCTAAAATGACACAATTCTGCTAATTGCTCAATCATAAGCTCCTCTTGGTAATGGTTCGAAATATGATCGAGGACCAAACGAATTTTTTCTTCTCTCCGGTAAGCGTCCGTTGAGAACTTCTTCTCGACGATATAGTTGTGAGAGAAGAGGAGATAGAGGAGTTCATTGAGCTGGGATTTAAGTCGGAGTTCATAGTAGGGTCCTTGTTCTCTTCCGTTTGCCATACAGGTTAAGAGGCTCTGTTTGATTTCTTCGTAACCAGGTGATTGGGCTTGAATGCGTCGGACGAATTCAAAATCCCCATTGTAGAGGGGTTGTAAATATTTTAGAGTGGCGATATTTTTATGGGTAATCCCAATCAGGTCCAGATTAAAATGCAGGACATCCATAGTATGAGAAGAACTCTGGATGGGGTGGATGGAGTGGAGGGCATTGGGGCGGATCAAAATAATATCGCCTGGTTGACTATGAAAGTATTCATAGTCGATATGGAACTGAGCAGTCCCTTCATTGACATAAATAATCTCAATATCGGTGTGCCAGTGAAATAAGATATCTGGCTGGCCATTTTGGGTGCGAATCTGTCTGATTGAAAAAGGGAAATCGCTATTGGGAAAGGATGTTTGGCGGTATAAGGTCTTTGTGTTCATGCCTACCTCTTAGATCTTTTTCGGGAGTAGCAGACGTTTTTACCAGGTGTGTGAAAGGGTCTGCTAGTTACTCATACAGGGAAATCTACTATCTATATTATAATAAAATTGGACCAAAAATTAAAGAGGATTCGGTGGAATTTCTTAAATTTTAAGGAAGGAGGAGAGGTGTGATTTATGGGAGAGAATGCTCCAAAATGATGAGGGAATGGTGTATAATAGGGGAAAGATGGAAAGAGGTGGCGGTATGCTACAAATGATTGCGACAGATATGGATGGCACTCTGATGGACGAGCAAGGAGAAGTAGATCATGAGCGCTTGAGCCGCATTTTGGATCAGCTAGACCAAAGAGGGATTCCTTTTGTCATTGCGACAGGGAATGGCTATAGCCGTATGGCTCATGTATTGGGAGACTTGAAAGATCGCGTCACCTTGGTGCTGGCCAATGGGGCACGGATATTAGAGAAGGGAAAGCTCATCCGAGAGTGCAGCTGGCCGGAAGAGCTGGTGCAGGAGGTCTTGCAGTATCTAGAAGGCCGAGAAGAAGAACTTCATCTGGTCGTTAGTAGCTTATCGGGAGGCTATGCCAAGAAAGGAACAGAGTTTCCTCTTTTAGAGCAATTGATGACGCCTGAGTTAGCAGCTGCTTTTTACAAACGGATGCGCTTTGTGGATGATTTGGTCCATGAACATGGCGAGCAAGTTTTGAAGTTAAGTGTCGTCACGGAGACTAAAAAAGTCGAAGATTTTGTGCAAGAGCTGCGAGAAAAGTTTGGAGAGCGCCTGCTTCCAGCAGCTAGTGGCTATGGAGCCATTGATATTCTGCAACCGGGTGTCAATAAGGCTACGGCCATTCAATTCTTAGAAGAACGCTGGGGCGTGGATGGTGGGCATCTGATGGCATTTGGCGATAGCCAAAACGATCTCGAGATGCTTGAGTTAGCGACCTATTCCTATGCAATGGAAAATGCGGATCCCCATGCGCGACAAGCAGCCCGCTATACGGCGCCTTCTCATCAGAATCATGGAGTCTACGAAGTCATCGAAGCTTACTTGGATGGAAGGATCAGCTTCGACTAGGATCTTATCCTACCTTGCACAGTTTCTACTATACGAATCGAAAGGAGCCTTTATGGCTGTACAATTATTAGAAACCTGGCTGTTGAAAGAACAGGCAAAAATACAGAAGAATTACCGAGAACTGAATCAAAATCCTTTGAGGGAACCCGATATTCTTTTTATAGGAGACTCTATCGTCGAATACTATCCCCTTCAAGAGTTGCTGTTGACGAATCAGTATATGGTGAATCGGGGGATTAGAGGCTACAAGACAGACCTCTTAAGAGAGCATCTAGATGCCCATATTTTCGGTCAAGCAGTGGACAAGGTCTTTTTACTGATCGGAACTAATGACATTGGCAAGGAAATGCCCCTGTCGGAAACCATTGATAACATGAGCATTATCCTGCAGGAGATGGTGCGGCTCTTGCCCTTGGCGCAAATCAAACTCGTTTCGGTTCTTCCTGTGAATGAGGGAGAGCCTTACAAGGGGACAGTCTATATTCGGACCAATCAGAAGATTCAGACCTTGAACCAGGCCTACCACGAATTGGCCCAAGGGATGATAAATGTTGAATTTATCAATGTTTTTGATCATTTGCTTGGAGAAGATGGTCAGCTCAAACCGGCTTATACAACAGATGGACTTCATTTAACAATTGAAGGATACAGGGTCTTGAGTAAGGCTCTTCAAAGAGAAATATAACCCATCCTAGCAAGGAAAATGATTTTCCAGCTAGGATTTTTTAATGTCTTCTATAAAACAGTTTGGGGAAACACTCTATTTTGTACTAATTCTACAACAAGCAAAAACCTTGCCCTTATGCGGTTTGTGACTTCTGTTATAAAATAGTTGGCAGAAACAGAACAGATATTTGCTTTGTGTTATGTAATAGTTCCAGGCATTCAGTGAGCATATTCTTATACAAGGACAATAAAACGTGATAAATTGATATAGTAAAGTTATTTGAAACGTTTTCACTCTTTGTCGAATTCAGTTCAAAGACTGACAATTATTTTTATTGAAGGAGAGTTATATTTATGACTCAAGGAAAAATTACTGCATCTGCAGCAATGCTCAACGTATTGAAAACATGGGGCGTAGACACTATCTACGGTATCCCATCAGGAACACTTAGCTCATTGATGGACGCTTTGGCTGAAGACAAAGATATCCGTTTCTTGCAAGTTCGTCACGAAGAAACAGGTGCTCTTGCAGCGGTTATGCAAGCTAAATTTGGCGGATCTATCGGTGTTGCAGTTGGTTCAGGTGGACCAGGTGCAACTCACTTGATCAACGGTGTTTACGATGCAGCTATGGATAACACTCCATTCCTTGCTATCCTTGGATCACGTCCAGTTAACGAATTGAACATGGATGCCTTCCAAGAATTGAACCAAAACCCAATGTACAACGGTATCGCTGTTTACAACAAACGTGTAGCTTACGCTGAGCAATTGCCAAAAGTGATTGACGAAGCTTGCCGTGCTGCCGTTTCTAAAAAAGGTCCAGCTGTCGTTGAAATTCCAGTAAACTTTGGTTTCCAAGAAATCGACGAAAACTCATACTACGGATCAGGTTCTTACGAGCGTTCATTCATCGCTCCTGCTTTGAACGAAGTTGAAATTGACAAGGCTGTTGAAATTTTGAACAATGCTGAACGTCCAGTGATCTATGCTGGTTACGGTGGTGTTAAAGCTGGTGAAGTGATCACTGAATTGTCACGTAAAATCAAAGCACCAATCATCACAACTGGTAAAAACTTTGAAGCGTTCGAATGGAACTACGAAGGTTTGACAGGTTCTGCTTACCGTGTTGGTTGGAAACCAGCCAACGAAGTGGTCTTTGAAGCAGACACAGTTCTTTTCCTTGGTTCAAACTTCCCATTTGCTGAAGTATACGAAGCATTCAAGAACACTGAAAAATTCATCCAAGTCGATATCGACCCTTACAAACTTGGTAAACGTCATGCCCTAGACGCTTCAATCCTTGGTGATGCAGGTCAAGCAGCGAAAGCAATCCTTGATAAAGTGAATCCAGTTGAATCTACTCCATGGTGGCGTGCTAACGTTAAGAATAACCAAAACTGGCGTGATTACATGAACAAACTCGAAGGTAAAACTGAGGGTGAATTGCAATTGTATCAAGTTTACAATGCAATCAACAAACATGCTGATCAAGACGCTATCTATTCAATCGACGTAGGTGACACTACTCAAACATCAACTCGTCACCTTCACATGACACCTAAGAACATGTGGCGTACATCTCCACTCTTTGCGACAATGGGTATTGCCCTTCCTGGTGGTATCGCTGCTAAGAAAGACAATCCAGATCGCCAAGTATGGAACATCATGGGTGACGGTGCATTCAACATGTGCTACCCAGACGTGATCACAAACGTTCAATACGACCTTCCAGTTATCAACGTTGTCTTCTCAAATGGTAAATATGCCTTCATCAAGGACAAATACGAAGACACAAACAAACACTTGTTTGGTTGTGACTTCCCTAATGCTGACTATGCGAAAATCGCTGAAGCTCAAGGAGCTATTGGATTTACAGTTGACCGTATCGAAGACATCGACGCAGTCGTTGCTGAAGCTGTTAAATTGAACAAAGAAGGTAAAACTGTTGTTATCGATGCTCACATCACTCCACATCGTCCACTTCCAGTAGAAGTACTTGAGTTGGATCCAAAACAACACTCAGAAGAAGCTATCAAAGCCTTCAAGGAAAAATACGAAGCTGAAGAGCTTGTACCATTCCGCCTCTTCTTAGAAGAAGAAGGGTTGCAATCACGCGCAATCAAATAATCCCGCTCGTGGAAAATCAAAGATAAACATTGTAGATTTTATGCTTTGATTTTCTTAGAGAGAAACTTACAAGATCGGAGCAATCCGGTCTTTTTTATTAAAGACAAAATCTTCTTTGAAACTTTCCTTAGGTGAGTACGGACGTTAGGTGAAATTATCCAGTGGATGATTTCAGCAATCCAGGAAGTTCCATGACT
>CABREZ010000049.1 GCA_902470035.1 uncultured Streptococcus sp.
TTTGATGGGTTTCGACAACTGAGAGCAGTTTTTTCAAGCTATCTCCATTATGGGCATAGTCGATGAAGACCTTGGCCCCATTCTTTTGAGTCAAGACTTCCATTCGGCCAGGAACGCGCGTCTTGGCAATGCCTTTTTGGATGTCTTCGAGACTCGCTCCTAGACGAAGGCAGGCAAGACCTGCAGCCACAGCATTTTCTTGGTTGAAGCGACCAATCAGTTGGGTCTCGTAGTCGCCGGCTAACTTGCCAGTGACAGAAAAGCTAAAGGCTTTTGAGTTGTGGACTTGGTTGCTTGATTGACTACCGTAAAAGTCGTGGTCTTGCTCAGCAACTTGCTCCTCAAGAATCTCAAAATGATCCATATCGCTATTGACGACAACAGCACGGCTATTTTCCATCAAGAGACGTTTATGGTAGAAGTAGTCTTCAAAGGTTGGATGTTCAATCGGTCCAATATGATCAGGGCTGATGTTGAGGAAGACACCAACATCAAAAGTAAGTCCGTAAACCCGTTTGACTAAATAGGCCTGACTAGAGACCTCCATAATCAGGTGGGTTCGATCATTGGCAACTGCCTGGGCCATCATCTCAAAAAGGTCAATACTTTCTGGGGTCGTCAAGATTGATTTGAAGAAGGTCTTGCCATCCAAGGTTGTGTTCATAGTGGATAGCATAGCTGGACGGTGGCCTTGTTCAAGAATCTTGTAGGCATAGTAAGCAGAAGTCGTTTTGCCCTTAGTTCCAGTAAAGGCCAATAGTTTTAATTGGCGCTCAGGGTGGCCATAGAATTCCATGGCAATCAAGCTCATAGCCTGTTTGATATCCGTAACGAGAATGGCCGGTATGCTGACCTCAAAATCTTGCTCAGCGACATACCACTGAAGGCCTTGTTCGATCGCTTGTTCCAAAAATTCCTTCTTGAAATTTGCCCCCTTCACAAAAAAGAGGGTCTCAGCGTTGACCTTTCGACTATCGTAGCTTATTTGCTTAAAAGAAACACCACTTGCAGAATAGTGGTATTCTCCGTCTTGTAGGATCTCACGAAAGTTGTGATCCTCTTTTAAAATGTTTAGTACAGTTTCTATCTTCATCATAATCCTATTTTAAACTGAAAGACCTTATTTTACAAGTGTAAAGGAAAAGTTTATAATGAAAGAAGACTATAAAGTAGAGGAAAGATATGAGTAACGAAACAAGTAATCAACAGGCCCAGATGCTTCGAGGAACAGTCTGGTTAACAGCCAGTAATTTTATTAGTCGTCTCTTAGGAGCGGCCTATATCATCCCTTGGTATATCTGGATGGGCAAACATGGCGCAGAAGCAAACGGTCTCTTTACTATGGGCTATAATATTTACGCTTGGTTTTTGCTGATTTCAACTGCAGGAGTTCCTGTAGCGGTTGCTAAGCAAGTGGCCAAGTACAATACCAAGGGACAAGAAGAACATAGTTTTGCCATGATTCGTGGCTTCCTTAAGTTCATGTCTTTATTGGGTTTGGTTTTTGCCATTATTATGTATGTGCTTTCTCCAATATTTGCAAATCTGTCTGGGGGTGGGAAAGACCTAATCCCTGTCATGCAGAGCCTGTCTTGGGCGGTCCTCATTTTCCCTTCCATGAGTGTCATCCGTGGCTTCTTCCAAGGGCATAACAATCTGAAACCTTATGCCATCAGTCAAATTGCTGAGCAAGTGATTCGGGTCATCTGGATGCTCTTGACAGCCTACTTTATTATGAAGGTTGGTTCAGGTGATTACGTTGAAGCAGTGACCCAGTCCACTTTTGCAGCCTTTATTGGGATGGGAGCGAGTCTTCTAGTCCTCGTCTATTACCTCTGGGAAACAGGGCTTCTACAGCACATTATCCATCGCCCAGAGTCTGATAATGAGATTGATACCAAGGCTCTTTTGTGGGATACTATTCGTGAAGCGATTCCATTCATTGTAACAGGATCAGCCATTCAGCTCTTCCAAATTATCGACCAGATGACCTATAGCAATGTCATGTCTTGGTTCACCAACTTCTCTCGCTCGGAGCTCTTGGTTCAGTTCAGCTACTTCTCAGCGAATCCGAACAAGATTACCATGATTTTAATTGCGGTTGCGACATCAATTGGTGGGGTGGGAATCCCTCTCCTTACAGAGAACTATGTCAAGGGTGATTTCCGAGCTGCAGGTAAGCTGGTTCAAGATAATTTGACTATGCTAGTGGCCTTCTTGCTTCCAGCGACGATTGGAGCAGTAGCCATTGCGGAACCTCTCTATACGGTCTTTTACGGGAAACCAGATTCCCTGGCTTTGGGACTCTTTATCCTAGCGATGTTGCAAACAGTCATTCTAGGCTTGTATACGGTTCTCTCTCCAATGATCCAGGCTCTTTTCCAAAATCGGAAGGCCATTCTTTACTTTGGTTATGGAGTGTTGGTGAAACTGATTCTACAAGTACCTTTCATTTATCTCTTTAAAGCTTATGGCCCGCTTCTTTCTACTACGATTGGTCTTATGATTCCGATTGTCCTTATGTACAAGGAAATTCATCTGGTAACCCAATTTAATCGAAAGACTGTCTTTAAACGGAGCTTACTAACAGCTATTTTAACCTTGATCATGCTATTAGTGGTTTTACTTTCAGCCTTTATCCTCGGCTTTGTCATCAAACCAAATGGTCGAGTGACAAGCATGATCTATGTGGCTCTGATTGGTGGTGTTGGGATCATCTTTTATGGTGGTCTTGGTCTTCGTCTTCGTTTCTTAGACCGCTTCATTGGTAGTAAGGCAGCCAGTCTTCGAGATAAATTTCATATTTCATAACTAGTAGAGGTTGGGTCTGGTGCCCACCTCTTTTTCATTATAGTTTGAAGCTATATCTAGCTCTTGAAAAAGGAAAAACCGAATCATCTAAAGAAGTGATACAATAGAGACAATTGAATTTACGTCCATCGGAGGTTTGTATGAGTCGCAAAAAGAATATTAACACCATCCTAGCGCAAGCGGGAATTAAGTCGGATCCAGCAACGGGAGCTTTGATTACTCCGCTTCATTTTTCAACCACTTACCAGCATCCAGAGTTTGGTCAATCTACTGGATACGACTATATCCGTACCAAGAATCCAACTCGAGTAAACGCTGAAAAGACCTTGGCGGCCATTGAGAGCGCAAAGCATGCCTTGGTGACGAGTTCGGGTATGTCTGCCATTGTCTTAGCCTTTAGTATTTTTCCTGTTGGCAGTAAGGTCTTGGCAGTACGGGATCTTTATGGAGGCTCTTTCCGCTGGTTCAACCAGATGGAACAAGAAGGACGCTTCTTCTTTACCTATGCAAATTCAGAAGAAGAATTGGTAGAAGGATTGAAAGAGGAAGTGGATATCCTCTATATAGAAACGCCGACCAATCCTCTCATGCTGGAGTTTGATATCCAGAAATTAGCTAAACTCGCTCATGAAAAAGGGGCAAAAGTGATTGTAGACAATACCTTCTATAGCCCTATCTACCAACGTCCAATTGAAGAAGGAGCAGACATCGTCCTTCACTCAGCGACCAAGTATCTAGCAGGGCACAATGATGTCTTAGCAGGAGTTGTTGTCACAGATGACGAAGGTCTTTATGAGCAACTCTTTTATAACCTCAACACAACTGGAGCTGTTCTCTCTCCTTTTGACAGCTACCAATTGATCCGTGGTTTAAAAACCCTAGCCCTTCGTATGGAGCGCTCTACTGAAAATGCGCAGAAGGTAGTGGAGTTCTTGAAGGGACATCCAGCCGTCAAGGAAGTCTTGTATACTGGCAAGGGAGGCATGGTTTCCTTTAAAGTAAGCCATCAAGAAAAAATTCCAACCATTTTAAACCACTTGCAAGTCTTTACCTTTGCAGAAAGCTTGGGTGGAGTGGAGAGTTTGATTACCTACCCAACGACCCAGACCCACGCAGATATTCCTGCCGAGGTTCGTCATTCCTATGGTTTAACGGATGACTTGCTTCGCCTCTCCATCGGAATTGAAGATGCACGGGATTTGATTGAGGATTTAGAACAAGCATTGGCTAGATAGGAGTCCATCATGGGAAAAGAACAATTTTTGACCGTTCCTGATCGTTTGGGACACCACACTAGTAAGTGGAAGGAGTCAGAACAAGATCCTGAACTCCTTCCTGCTTGGATTGCCGATATGGATTTTGAATCCTTACCTGCTGTTCGACAAGCCATTCGAGATTACGCGGATCAATTGGTCTACGGATACACCTATCCTAGCGAGGAGCTTTACCAGGCTGTTCAGAATTGGGAAAAGTCAGAGCATGGATATGTGTTTGAGAAGGAAGCCATTGTCTTTATGGAAGGTGTGGTTCCGTCTATTTCAACGGCTATTCAGGCTTTCACTAAGGAAGGCGATACTGTTCTCATCAATACGCCAGTTTATCCACCCTTTGCCCGTAGCGTCCGCCTCAATCAACGCAAATTAGTGACCAATTCCTTAGTAGAAGTGGATGGACTCTTCCAAATTGATTTTGAGCAATTGGAAAAAGACTTTGTGGAGCACCAAGTCAAGCTCTACATCCTGTGCAATCCTCATAACCCAGGCGGTCGTGTCTGGGAACGAGAAGTCCTAGAAAAGATTGGTCGTCTCTGTCAAAAGCATGGGGTCTTGCTTGTTTCAGATGAAATTCATCAAGATTTGGTATTGTTTGGCCACCAGCACGTTTCTTTTAATACAGTAGATCCAAGCTTTAAAGAGTTCACACTTGTCTTATCGAGTGCGACCAAAACCTTCAACATCGCAGGGACAAAAAATTCCTATGCCATCATCGAAAATGATGCACTAAGAAAATCTTTCCAAGCTCGGCAGTTGCGAAACAATCAACATGAAATATCTGCCCTTGGCTTTATCGCCACCGAAGTAGCCTATCTGAATGGAAAAGGCTGGTTAGAGGACTTAAAGGAAGTCTTGGAAGAAAATATCAACTACACTGTAGAAGTTTTACGCGATCAGACAGATATTGGTGTGATGAAACCGCAAGGGACCTATTTACTCTGGCTTGATTTTTCTGCCTACGGTTTGTCAGAGGAAGAACTCCATGCTCGTCTTCATGATCAGGCCAAGGTCATCCTCAATAAAGGAACAGACTTTGGTGTAGAAGGGAAACAACATGCTCGTCTAAATGTGGCAGCACCGAAAACCCTAGTCCAAGAGATTGTTGCTCGGATCGTAACCGCCTTTCCTAAAAAAGTTTAATGTGAGGGTTGACTTTTCTATAGGGGAGGAGTATACTCAAAGGGAATAACGGTAGGTGAGGCTACCACAAGGATACGGATGACTACCGCAAAGCAGTGGAGACACTACTCGTTGGTCAACAGTCCTGATCGCAAAGGTCAAGACTAAGCTCATTTCATTGCCTTGCGGAGCTAAAGCTTGGACGGTCTATTTTTTGAGAATTTTCATTAAAAAATAAACGACGAGTTTAATGAGTCCTACCTGTAAAAGGGGAGGGCTCTTTTCTTATGCTTAAGAAGCCTCTCACCTATCAAGTAGAAGAGGAGAGCACTATGATACAAATCGACGATCATCCCGAACCGCACATAGCCAGCCAATCGCTGATTTGTGTCATCGGGACTCTATAAGCGTTTGGCTCCTGATTTAAAAGGAGATTCCAATGCAAACAACAAAAGAAAGACTCATTGCTGCATTGCAAGATGCAGAAACAAGAACCTTAGCAACCTATCAATCTAGCTGGTCTGGCTTGACGGAAGACCAAGTAGAGGAAAACCGGGATAACTATGGAGAAAATGTCCTCACAAAGGGGCAAGATGACTCTATCTGGAAACGGATTGTTGAATCCATCATCAATCCCTTCACAGTCATCTTACTGCTCATTGCCCTTGTTTCTTTGGTGACCAATGTTTGGTTAGCTAAGCCGGGTGAGGAAGATCCAACGACCTCTCTTATTATCGTCGTTCTCGTCCTTCTCTCTGGAGGGATTCGCTTTATCCAAGAATTACGCAGTGACAAGGCTGCTAGTAACCTTTCTCGCATGATTGTTAATACAGCAACAGTGATTCGAGAAGGCAAGGAAGAAGAAATTCCCATTGATGAGATCGTTGTGGGAGACCTGATCAAACTGAGTGCAGGCGACATGATCCCAGCAGATGTGGTCTTATTAGATTCTCGAGACTTCTTCGTTCAACAGTCTGGTTTGACTGGAGAGAGCGATGCTGTCGAAAAAGTCTGCTTGAGAAAAGCGACTGGTCAAAATCTGGATAGTCTCCTGGAGAGTGAGAGTCTAGCTTTTATGGGGACCAACGTCATCTCAGGTCGAGCTACTGCCTTGGTCTTAGTAGTCGGGGATGAAACCATGATGGGAGCTATTGAGCAGACCATCAATACTTATGATGAACCAACCTCTTTTGAACGAGAAATGAACACCATCTCTTGGTTGTTGATTCGACTCATGATGGTGATGGTGCCTATCGTCTTCTTTATCAATGGTTTGACAGACGGGGACTGGCTAGAAGCGGGCGTCTTTGCCCTCAGTGTAGGAGTGGGTTTGACTCCGGAAATGCTTCCAATGATTATCACAGCTAGCTTGGCTAAGGGTTCCATTATCATGGCCAAAGAAAAGGTGGTCATCAAAAAACTCAATGCCATCCAAGATCTAGGCGCTATTGATATCCTCTGTACGGATAAGACAGGAACCTTGACCCAAGATGAGATTGTACTCGAATACCCACTCGATATTCATGGGGACCTGGATTTGTCCGTACTACGTCGGGCCTATCTCAACTCTTACTTCCAAACCGGCCTCAAAAACTTAATGGACCGCGCTATTATCAGCCGGACAGAAAGAGAAGCTAAGAAACATGAAATTGTCAGAGGCTTGGACCAAAGCTTCCAAAAAATTGATGAATTGCCTTTTGACTTTGAACGCCGTCGAATGAGTGTCATTGTCAAGGATGAGCTGGGAATCGTTAGCATGGTCACCAAGGGAGCCTTGGAAGAAATGCTAGCAGTCTCTAACTATGTGGAATACAAGGATGAGATTATCCCCCTAACAGACCAAGTGCGGGAAGACGTCTTGGCAGAAGTGGCTCAACTGAATGAACAAGGTTTGCGCGTGCTTGGTGTCAGCTACAAATCAAATCTTGAGGAAGGCTATGCCTTTGAAGTGGCAGATGAAGCAGACATGATCTTGACGGGCTATCTAGCCTTCTTGGATCCACCAAAACCATCCGCAGCACCAGCCATCAATACCCTTGCGGAATACGGAGTTGCTACTAAAATTCTTACGGGTGATAATGAGAAAGTGACCCAAGCGGTTTGTGAAAAGGTGGGACTGGATGTTGACCGCATTTTGCTGGGTAGCGATATCGACAGTCTCTCTGATTCAGAGTTGGCTCAAGCAGTCGAAACAACCACCGTTTTTGCAAAATTATCTCCAGACCAAAAAGCACGCATTATCTTGCAGCTCAAAGCGAATGGCCACAAGGTCGGTTATATGGGAGATGGCATCAATGATGCACCTTCTATGAAAGTAGCAGATGTGGGTATTTCGGTTGATACAGCTGTCGATATTGCCAAAGAAACAGCAGATGTTATCCTTCTGGATAAGGACTTGATGGTCCTCGAAAAAGGCTTGGTAGAAGGACGCAAGGTTTATGCCAATATGACCAAATACATCAAGATGACCGTTTCTTCTAATTTCGGGAATATCTTCTCCCTTCTCTTTGCCAGTATTTTCCTTCCTTTCCTTCCAATGGCCCCTATCCATCTCATCGTCTTGAACTTGGTTTACGATCTTTCCTGTATTGCCTTGCCTTTTGACCGGGTTGATAAGGACTTCTTGAAGAAACCAAGAATCTGGGAAGCCAAATCCATTACCCGCTTTATGGCCTGGTTCGGTCCTATTTCCTCTATCTTTGACATCCTGACCTTCATCATTCTCTACTTTGTCATTGTACCCATGATTACAGGCTATGGCTATGTCCATGGTGCTGATAGTGCAGGACTCTTCATCATGCTCTTTCAAACCGGCTGGTTCATTGAGTCCATGTGGTCCCAAACCATGGTCATCTATATGCTACGCTCTCCAAAATTGCCTTTTGTTCAAAGTCGGCCAGCCCTTGCTGTCATGGCAACGACTTTATTGGGGGCGCTCTTTGTGACCTTCCTACCATATGGCCCACTGGCTTCCTTGTTGAAAGTAGCGCCACTGAATAGTCTCTACTTCCTATTACTGGCGGGAATCCTCTTTCTTTATATGGCAAGTGTCACCCTGGTAAAACACTATTATATTGGCAAGTACAAGGAGTGGCTATAAGCTACTAATGAAAATAAGAAAAGAAAAGGTTTGCATATTTGTAGGCCTTTTTCTTCCTTTTTGATATAATAAGATGAATATAGAGAAAGAAGGAACTATTATGGGAAAACTTGAAGTCATTAAACATCCACTTGTTCAGCATAAATTGTCTATTTTGCGCCGGACAGATACCTCTACAAAGGCTTTTCGTGAATTAGTTGATGAAATTGCTATGTTGATGGGATACGAAGTTTTGCGCGAACTTCCTCTTGAAGATGTAGAAATCGAAACACCAATTACAAAAACAGTTCAAAAACAGATTGCTGGTAAAAAACTAGCGATTGTTCCAATCCTTCGTGCAGGGATCGGGATGGTAGACGGACTCTTGAGTTTGGTACCCGCTGCTAAAGTTGGTCACATCGGAATGTACCGAGATGAAGAAACCTTGAAACCAGTTGAATACTTGGTGAAATTGCCAGAAGATATCGACCAACGTCAAATCTTTGTGGTGGACCCAATGTTGGCGACTGGGGGATCTGCAATCTTGGCTGTCGATTCATTAAAGAAACGTGGTGCAAGCCATATTAAATTTGTCTGCTTGGTTGCAGCACCAGAAGGTGTGGAAGCTCTTCAAACAGCTCATCCAGATGTCGAAATCTTTGCTGCAGCCTTGGATGAACGTCTCAACGAAAACGGCTATATCGTTCCAGGTTTGGGAGATGCTGGGGACCGCTTGTTTGGTACCAAATAAGCACATTTCCAATCCATCTTTGGGAAAGTAAAAATTTGACCTTTGTTGACCAATGGGATATAATAGCTTTTGTAAAGAATGGAAGGAGAGCTAGCCTCTCGAATCAACCGGATGAAACCTCTGAGATGGTGCCGGTTATAATGGATAAAAGGAGATGAATGAATGATTCCAGTAGTAATTGAACAAACTAGTCGTGGTGAACGCTCATACGACATTTACTCACGCCTCTTAAAAGATCGTATTATCATGGTGACAGGACCGGTAGAAGACCAAATGGCCAATTCGATTATTGCCCAGTTGCTCTTCTTGGATGCCCAAGATAATACCAAAGATATCTATATGTATATCAATACGCCAGGAGGCTCTGTCTCTGCAGGGTTGGCTATCGTCGACACCATGAACTTTATCAAATCAGACGTCCAAACTATTGTTATGGGGATGGCTGCTTCAATGGGAACTGTGATTGCATCAAGTGGTGCCAAAGGCAAACGTTTCATGTTGCCAAATGCTGAGTACATGATCCACCAACCAATGGGTGGTACTGGTGGCGGTACCCAACAAACAGATATGGCGATTGCTGCAGAACACCTCTTGAAAACACGTCACAGATTGGAAAAAATCTTGGCAGAAAATTCAGGTCAAACCATCAAGAAAATCCACGCTGATGCAGAACGGGATAATTGGATGACTGCAGAAGAAACCTTAGCTTATGGTTTCATCGATGAAATCATGGCTAACAACAATCTTGGATAAGAAATCTTAACCACCTAGCCCTCTCCTCTGACAGGAGAGGGTTTTTAGGACTCTCTTGACTTTCTAGAAAAAGATAGTATTTTTACCTGAAATTTGCTATACTTGTAACAGAAGGCAGAAAGGGATTGTGTATGTTTGAGAAGCAAGCTAGAACAGGCTTAATTGTAAAATTGTATTATAATCGAGATGCAAAGAAATTACAGGGAATTGGGGATGTGATTTATCATTCCAAAAAAATGCGCTATGTACAGGTCTATATCGATAGTTCTCAAGTCCTTGAAATCGTGCAGCAATTAAAAAAAGAACGCTTTGTAAAGAAGGTTCAAATTTGCCATATTCAAGAATTGGATCGTGATTTTGTAGGAAGTTTGCAT
>CABREZ010000050.1 GCA_902470035.1 uncultured Streptococcus sp.
GCTAGTATGTCTCCTATCTTACAAGTTTTCCCAGTCGAAGTCTTCGGCATCTTTACGAAGTAATTCTTGAGCGTTGCGCAATTTTTCAGTAACTTTAACAAAGATACGGAAGTCATCAAAGATAGCGTCGAGTTTCTTGATGACGTCAAGATCTACTAAGTCACCATTTTGATCAAATGCTTGAAGAGAGTGAGAAAGCAAGAATTCGTCTGGAAGAACAGTGGCTTTAATTTCTGGTGAGTTCAAGATTTGACGCAGTTGCAATTGGGCACGAGATGAACCAAGTGTACCATAAGAAGCACCAGTAATCATCACTGGTTTGCTTAATAATGGATAGATCCCATAAGATAGCCAAGCAAGTGCACTCATCAATACAGCAGGGATGGAGTGATCATATTCTGGTGTACCAATGATTACGCCATCAGCTTCCTCAATTTTCGCAGCAATCTCTATAATAGTCTCAGGGACTTGTTTGTTGGCTGGCTTGTTGAAGACAGGGATATCTTTGATTTCAACCAATTCAATCTCTGCCTTGTCAGCAAAATGCTTTTGCATGTATTGAAGTAGTTGGCGGTTTGTTGAACGTTTGGAGTTTGTTCCAACGATCGCAATAAGTTTTGTCATGGAAATTCCTTTCTGAAATTAAAATTACAAATAATCATGAAGCCCACTAGTATAGGCGAGGCGACCTGACTGATAGACTAAAATAGCATCCATGCCAGGTAAGGTTTCAACAATGTTTAAAATGTTGCTCGGTTCTTCACCGAACAAGCGGGTGGTCCAAATCTCTCCGTCAACTGATCGGTCAGAAATAATCGTGAGACTTGCCAGTTCCGTTTCGACAGGATAGCCGGTTTGGGGATCAAAAATATGATGGAAGGACTGGCCGTCAACCTCGAGCTGACGAACATAAGTACCTGACGTAACGACGGACTTATCTGTTACAGATAGAACTAGTAAATGTTCTCCTCTTGGAAGATGAGGATCTTGAAGCCCAATTCTCCAAGGGCGATGACTGACAGGGTTTTGACCGACGGTAAGGATATTACCTCCCAAATCAATTAAAGCCTGTTCAATCCCCTGACTCCTGAGATAGTTAGCTAGTAAATCAGCACTAAATCCCTTTGCTAAAGCACCTAGATCAATTTTCATCCCTTTTCTTTTGAGAAAAACAGTTTGTTGATCCGGATCCAAGCAAATCTGATGAGAGTCGATGACTGTTAGGGCTTGTTCAATTTCCCCTTGATCAGGTTTCCTAGCATCAGAGAAACCAATTCTCCAAGTTTGGACAAGTGGACCAATCGCAATGTTTAAATGACTTCCTTGCGCTTGACTATGTCTGGTTCCTAGAGCAATCAATGAAAAAAGATCAGGATGAACCTCTACGGGTTCAATGCCAGCCTTTTGATTGACCTCCATCAGTTCAGAAGAAGGGTCATTGGCACTAAAGCGATGCTCATAGGATCGCAGAATACTAAAGCAATCGGCCAGTATTTGGTCAGCTTGTTGATGAGAAATCGAAACGGTTATGGTGGAGCCCATTAGGCGTTCGGATCGACTAGTTAGTTCCACAAATAGTAAACCACCTTTCCAATATTCACCTACTTCAAGTTTAACAAAAAGAAAGCCATTTCACAATCCCTCCAAGCAAATTTATTGACATTTTTCAGGACTTATGCAGATTGATTTGAAAATATTATCACAAATTGTAAGCAAAAAAATTGGAAACGATATCATTTTCATGTTATAATTGTATGGTAAATAAAATTAAAGGTAGGATTTTTTCTATGAGTAAAATCGTAGTTGTGGGTGCTAACCACGCTGGAACTGCATGTATCAACACAATGTTGGATAATTTTGGAAACGAAAATGAAATCGTTGTTTTTGACCAAAACTCAAATATCTCATTCCTTGGTTGCGGAATGGCTCTTTGGATTGGTGAACAAATTGATGGACCTGAAGGCTTGTTCTATTCTGATAAAGAAAAATTAGAAGCTAAAGGCGCTAAAGTTTACATGAACTCACCAGTTCTTTCAATTGATTACGACAACAAAGTTGTGACTGCAGAAGTCGAAGGTAAAGAACACAAAGAATCATATGAAAAATTGATCTTCGCAACTGGTTCAACTCCTATCTTGCCACCAATCGAAGGTGTTGAAATTGTTAAAGGTAACCGTGAATTCAAAGCGACTCTTGAAAACGTACAATTCGTTAAATTGTACCAAAATGCTGAAGAAGTTATCAACAAACTTGAAGACAAGAGCAAACACCTTGAGCGTATCGCTGTTGTCGGTGGTGGATACATCGGTGTTGAACTTGCTGAAGCTTTCGAACGTCTTGGAAAAGAAGTGGTCCTTGTTGATATCGTAGACACTGTCTTGAACGGATACTATGACAAAGACTTCACACAAATGATGGCTAAAAACTTGGAAGACCACAACATCCGTTTGGCACTTGGTCAAACTGTTAAAGCTATCGAAGGTGACGGTAAAGTAGAACGCTTGATCACTGACAAAGAAACATTTGATGTGGATATGGTTGTTCTTGCAGTTGGTTTCCGCCCAAACACTGCACTTGCTGATGGTAAGATCGAACTCTTCCGTAACGGTGCCTTCCTTGTAGACAAGAAACAAGAAACTTCTATCCCAGGTGTATTCGCTGTAGGTGACTGTGCGACTGTTTATGACAATGCTCGTAAAGACACTAGCTACATCGCACTTGCTTCAAATGCTGTACGTACTGGTATCGTAGGTGCTTATAACGCTTGCGGACATGAGCTTGAAGGAATCGGTGTTCAAGGTTCTAACGGTATCTCTATCTATGGACTTCACATGGTTTCAACTGGTTTGACTCTTGAAAAAGCAAAAGCAGCAGGATACAACGCTGTTGAAACAGGCTTCAACGATCTTCAAAAACCAGAATTTATCAAACATGACAACCATGAAGTTGCTATCAAGATCGTTTATGATCAAGATAGTCGTGAAATCCTTGGTGCCCAAATGGTATCACGCGATGCTGCAATCTCAATGGGTATCCACATGTTCTCATTGGCAATCCAAGAACATGTAACAATTGAAAAATTGGCTTTGACAGACTTGTTCTTCTTGCCACACTTCAACAAACCATACAACTACATCACAATGGCAGCACTTACTGCTAAATAATGTTGTCCAAAAAACGCTCATTCGAGCGTTTTTTTGATGATCTTATACTCAGGAGCTGCGAAAAATAGTATAATAAAGACAATCAATCTTGGAGTTTAAGAAAATTTATGAAACAAAGTCAGCAAATCCAAAAAGAATTTAAATCGACCTCAAGATCTATTTTATCTCAGGTTAGCAGAGGTGCTTTAGTGGGACTCGTAGTTGGCGCGATCGTCTCGAGTTTTCGTTTTTTTATTGAGCATTTCTTTCATTTTGTTCAGGGGATGTATAGGGATTTAGGAAGAAGTCCGATCAATTGGATCATCATCCTCTCTATGTATCTTTTTATTATTCTATTAGCAAGCCAACTGATCAAAAAGAACCAAAACGTAAAGGGCTCCGGTATTCCGCAAGTTGAAGCAGAATTAAAAGGATTACTTCAAATAGACTGGTGGACCACACTTTGGCAGAAATACATTTTAGGAATCCTAGCAATTGCAAGTGGCTTGATGTTAGGTCGTGAGGGTCCAAGTATCCAGCTTGGCGCCATGGGAGGAAAGGGCCTATCTAAAAAACTTGCTCTTAGTCCAGTAGAAGAAAGGGCCTTAATTGCAAGTGGGTCTGCAGCAGGTTTGGCAGCAGCTTTCAACGCTCCGATTGCGGGTCTTCTCTTTGTAGTAGAAGAAGTTTATCATCACTTTTCTCGAGTCTTCTGGGTATCTACCTTAGCTGCTAGTTTGGTCGCCAACTTTGTCTCTCTCAACGTTTTCGGTCAAACTCCTGTTTTAAACATGCCCGATCACATCCCCCATATCGATTTATCCAGCTATTGGATTTTTCTTGCCATGGGTATTTTTCTCGGACTATCTGGCTATCTCTATGAAATAGCTGTTTTAAATATTGGACGTGTCTATGAAAAACTTGGTAACTGGCTTCATGTAACAGCTCCTTATCATTCCATCTTTGCCTTTCTTTTGATTCTACCAATTGGTTTCTATTTCCCTCATCTACTGGGAGGTGGTCACCACTTAGTTTTAGACCTAGCCCACATTCCTCTTAGCGTCCAGACCTTGTTCCTTTATTTTGCTATTCGTTTTATCTGGAGTATGATCAGTTACGGTAGTGGTCTTCCTGGTGGCATCTTTCTTCCGATTCTAGCTCTTGGCTCTGTCTTAGGAGCCTTGGTTGCTACAGTGTTATTGCAGTTTGGTCTCATACATTCTAATCAACTCCCCTTGTTTGTCATTTTAGGAATGAGTGGTTATTTCAGTGCCATTTCAAAAGCGCCCTTGACAGCCATGATTCTAGTGACCGAAATGGTAGGAGATATACGAACCTTGATGCCGATTGGCTTGGTGACTTTGACAGCTTACATTACCATGGATCTAGTAAAAGGTGCCCCTGTCTACGAAGCCATGCTGGAACAATTGATGCCTGAGGTGACCAGCGGTTCAGATGTCTTAACCCTGATCGAAATTCCAGTATCAGAGAAAATAGCGGGCCGTCAGGTTCGAGATTTAGACTTACCGAGAGACCTCCTGATCACAACTCATCAGCACAATGGAAAAAACAGTACGGTTCATGGTAGCACCCGCCTCTATCTAGGAGATAGCATCTTCCTGGTAGTAAAAGAGGCAGACATTGGTCGCGCGAAAGAGTTACTCCTCTAATTTGTTTTATTAAAGTTTTCTGACAATTGTTGAAAAATGAGAAAATCTTTGCTATAATAGACCACGTAAAAAACGAATCTAGGAGAAAAGACTCATGAAAAAAATTGCAGTAGCACTCTTATCCGTTGCTTTATTAGCAGGCTGTGCCAACACATCTTCAAAAAACACAACTACTAATAGTTCCTCTTCGACAGTGAAATTGTCTAAAGAAGACCAAAAAGCCTTGGATCAAGCGACAAGTGAATACAAGGAGTTTGTGCAAGGACAAATCGATCAGTTGTTAAAAGATACAGAGGAATTTCAAAGAGTTCTCAAAAGTGGTGATTTAGAAGAGGCCAAGAAGGTTTATCCTTTGATTCGGATGTCTTATGAACGTTCTGAACCGATCGCTGAAAGCTTTGGGGAGTCTGATGTCAAGATTGACTTCCGTTTAGTTGACTATGTTGATGAAAACAAATCAGAAGAAGGTTGGTCTGGCTTCCACCGTATCGAACGCATCTTGTGGGAAGAAAATACAACCGAGGGTACTGAAAAATATGCAGAGCAATTGGTCAAGGATATCAAAGAGCTGAAAGCTAAGATTGCGACAGTAGAAGTGACGCCAGATTTGATGTTGACAGGTGCGGTTGACCTCTTGAATGAAGTGGCGACACAAAAGATCACTGGGGAAGAAGAAATCTTCTCTCATACAGATCTCTATGACTTCCGTGCCAATATTGAAGGAGCTGAAAAAATCTTTGCTCTCTTCAAACCTCTTATTGAGAAGAAGGATGCCAAGCTAGTGAAAACCCTTGAAACAGAATTCAAGGCGGTGAATGATCTGTTAGACAAACATATGACAGATGAATCTAACTATAAATCATATACTGATCTAACAGAAAAAGATACCAAAGAACTAGCAGAAGCAGTAACAAAATTGGGAGAACCACTCTCTCAAATGGGAATCATTTTAAACGGTAAATAACAATGACAAAAGACGATAAATTTTTTGAAAAGAAGATGGATCGTCGCGAATTTCTGAAAAAAGCAGGTATTGGGGGAGCAGGCTTAGCACTTGGTCTATCCGGTGCTTCTGCTTTTTTCGCTAATAAGGAACAAGGTTCCAAAAATATCGCAGACGGTCAAGAAGAAATTAGTTTTTATGGCAAGCATCAGGCAGGGATTACCACGCCCATGCAGAAGAATATCTATTTTGTGGTGCTCGATCTCCGGACGACAGATAAAAACGAATTGATTCAGTTGTTTAAAGAATGGACAGATTATAGCCAGAAATTAGTTAATGGCGAACTGGTCAAAAAGGATGGTTCCAACGCTCTCTTGCCACCAAGTGACACTGGGGAAACTGTCGGACTAAATCCTTACCGCCTCACCCTAACCTTTGGTGTTTCAGCTAGCTTTTTGACCAAATTAGGCCTTGAGAAGAAACGTCCCAAACTCTTCCGGGATCTGCCAGCTTTTCCTAAGGAACAGTTGAGAGAGCAGTATACAGGTGGTGATATCGTTATCCAAGCATGTGCAGATGATGAGCAGGTAGCCTTTCATGCTGTCCGCAACTTGATCCGTAAAGGACGCAATAAGGTAACCATGAAATGGAGCCAATCAGGATTTGCTGCTATTGGGGATCGCATGGAAACTCCAAGGAACCTCTTCGGCTTTAAGGATGGGACTGCCAATGTTACGACAGAGAAAGATTTCGATAAGGTCGTTTGGGCTGATAGTCAAGACTGGATGAAAAACGGCTCTTATATGGCTGTCCGCCGGATTATCATGCACCTAGAGACCTGGGACCGGACCAACCTCCAGGAGCAAGAAAATACCTTTGGACGCTATAAAGAAAGTGGCGCACCATTTGGAAAGCAAAACGAGTTTGACGAAGTGGACCTCTCCCTCTTACCAGTTGACTCACATGTCCGTTTGGCCAAAGAAGTGGATCTGCCAATTTTGCGACGCTCTTATTCTTACTCTGATGGGATTGATCCGAAAACGGGGCAGTTTGATGCAGGATTGCTTTTTATTGCTTTCCAAAAGGATCCAGACCGCTTTGTGAAAATCCAAACCAATCTTGGGGCAGACGATAAGATGAATGAATATGTGACCCATATTGGCAGTGGCCTCTTTGCCTGCTTCGGAGGTGTGAAGGAAGGAGGGTACATTGGTCAAGACTTATTTGAATAAATTCTTAGTCGTCCTTGTAGCCTGTCTCTTTTTCATCGTCACCCCTGTCCAAGCTGAGTCTTATAGTGATCTCTTTATCAAAATCACAGATGCAACGACAGCAGTTCGGGATAAGGATCAAGAAAAAGCTCACACTCTTGTTGCAGAGATAAAAGAAGAATTTCTGAAGAAAGCCAATCATGATTCCAAGGCAGGAAAAGAAGTCCAGAAAAGTCTGGACTTGGAAGGCGAGATCACAGAAAAGCAATTGGTGACTGTCTCCACTTCCTTGCTAGCCTTTGAAAAAGAGCAAAATCCAGTCGATCTGGATGCTGAAAAGGAGAAGCTAGAAACTCGCTTGCAGCCTTACTTTGAGAAGCTACAAGGGGCAATCACAGCAAAGGATCTCCAAGCGACACGAAAGGCTTACGCTGATTTAAACAACACTTGGACCCGGAATGAAGCGGTTGTCAGAGATCACAGTACCGCTTATTACGGAAAGGTAGAAACAGCCATTTCTTTCTTGAGAAGTGCGATCGAAACAGAGCCTACAAACTTTGACTCCATCCAATCTTCATACAATGACCTAAAAAATGTCTTGGATCAGTTTATCAGTGGGGAAAAGATTGAGGAAACAAGTTCCAATTTGACCCTTTCAGACGGGATCAAGCTCCTTAAGAAAGCTCTGAGCCTCTTCCAAGCCAATGAGACTAGCCAAGCTAGTCAAGTCATGAAGGAGTTCATTACCATTTGGCCAACGATCGAGGGCGATGTCAGCACGACCAATCCTGGTCTCTATACTCGGGTGGAAAGTCAAAGTCCTGTCATCATGGTCAAGGGAAATGAAAGCAAGTATCAAAAGCAACTAGAAGTCCTGATTAGTGATCTGTCTGCTATTGATACCACCGCCTCTTATTCGGCGGTTGACGCTATGTTGATCCTCTTACGTGAGGGAGTTGAAGCACTCTTGATTGTCATGGCATTGGTGACCGTTCTCAAATCAGCTAAATTGATCAAAGGCTTGAAATGGGTTTATGCAGGTGCTCTTCTAGGTATTCTAGCGAGTGCAGCCATTGCAGTCGCTCTTCAATTCTTATTCCCAGCTTTGACCTCGGCTTCTAACCGTGAGGTCATCGAAGGAGCAGTAGGGATCATCGCAGTTGGCATGATGATCGTCATTGGGATTTGGCTGCATCGCAAGTCCTCTGTAAAAAAATGGAACCAATTCATGGAAAGTCAGATGAAGGCTGTGACAGCAACTGGCAGTTTCATTTCTATGTTTGCCCTCAGTTTCTTAGCTGTCTTCCGTGAGGGAGCTGAGACCATTCTCTTCTATGTGGGAATCCTCCCTCGTATTCGCTCCTTTGATTTCTTCCTAGGGATCGTCTTGGCTCTTTCAGTTTTAGCCATTCTCGCCATTCTCATGACCAAGGCAAGCCATCTGGTCAAGCCACATAAGATTTTCTTCATCCTGACTTGGATGATTTATGCCCTAGCCTTTAAGATGCTAGGGGTGAGCCTGCACGCGCTCCAATTAACCAATATGCTTCCCAATCATATCTTGAGTAATTTCCCAACCATCGATTGGGCGGGGATCTATCCGAGCTGGGAAGTTCTTGCTTGCCAAGTTCTATTCGTTCTTATTGTCGGGATTGTGACGGTGAAGCAGCATGAAAAATGAAGATAGAAGGCTCACTATTGTAGAGCATTTAAGCGAGTTTAGGCGACGCTTCATCGCTTGTATTCTTTGTTTTTTCCTTGTCTTTTGTGGAGCCCTATTGTTTTCTGATCAGCTTTATGCCTTTTTGACGGCTGGCTTTCGGGAAAAACTCTTGGTCCTTGGACCTAATGACATTTTAAGCATCTACCTACAATTGGCAGCTCTAATGGCTTTTACTATTACCTTGCCCTTCACCCTCTTTCAAGTCTGGCAATTTGTAAAGCCAGCTTTAAGAAAAGGAGAAGCAGGAGCTATTCTGCTCTATGTGCCCGCTAGTTTGATATGTTTCTTGCTAGGCTTAGTCTTCGGCTATTATCTAGTTAGTCCAGCTATCTTAGAGGTACTCTTAACGTTAGGACAAGGCCAGTTTATCATCCAGTTAACGGCACAGAACTACTTGGCCTTCATCTTTCATACGACAGTGCCTTTGGGTGTCTTGTTTGAATTGCCGGTCCTTGTAGCCTTTTTGACCTCGATTCATATCTTAACGCCAGACTGGTTACGTCGCTACCGCCGGATAGCCTACTTTCTATTGCTGGTACTGGCAGTCGTCCTGACGCCAGCTGATTTTATCAGTGATTTAGCAATGACCGTGCCACTGATTTTGCTTTACGAAGTAAGTCTGGGCATCAGTCGCATCATCTATAACCGCATACAAAAAAGGAGATAAATATGGGAATTTTACGTGATATCGGTGCACCAGGCCTGATTATTATTATCCTGGGAGCCCTCTTAATCTTTGGACCAAAGCGTTTGCCTGAATTAGGACACTCGCTTGGAAAAATGTTCTCTGAATTCAAGTCAGCCGTCAACAATGGTGCTGCTGAAAAAGAAGAGGACAAAGAAAAGACTGGCAAAACAGAAGAGAACTAGTCTTATAAATAGTTTAAAAGCATTTCATGATGATGGAATGCTTTTAAATTTTTTTTCCTTTCAAATATTCATACACTAAAGTAGCAGGAATAACGATGAAAACGCTAACAAATATGCTATACTATAAGAGTAGACAGAAGGAGGATTAACTGATGAGAAGAAAATGGGTCATGATCATTTCTATTTTGTTTTTAATCCTATCTGGTAGTTACTTTGTCTATAACAAGATAACGAAGCCGAATCTTGGACCTAAAACAACTAGATTATACAAGCGAGGCTTTCGACTTCTAGAAGAGCAAATCGGAACCTATATCAAAGACCACTATACTGGGATCGAAAAGATTGAGTTCTCCCCAATCTACGTTACTGATGAA
>CABREZ010000051.1 GCA_902470035.1 uncultured Streptococcus sp.
CTTCCAATTGCGATTTCTTCATTTCATAGACTTCAAGGAATTGGTAGTAGTCTCCGGAATAGCGGGTCAACTGTTGATTTTCCACATGGTAGACGATGTTGATCACATCATTCAAGAAAGGAATATCGTGGGAAATGAGGACAAAGGCATTTTCATAGTTCTGCAAGTAACGTTTGAGCCAATCGATGTGCTCCGCATCCAAGTAGTTGGTTGGCTCGTCCAAGAGAAGGATATCTGGTTTTTCAAGGAGCAATTTAGCCAAAAGGACTTTGGTCCGCTGCCCACCTGAAAGGGCCGTCACATCCGTCTCCATGCCAAAGTCCATGACCCCAAGGGCCCGAGCCACTTCATCAATCTTGGCATCCAAGGTATAGAAATCCCGACTCTCTAATCGATCCTGGAGCTCTCCGACTTCTTCCATCAAAGCATCAACATCAGCTTCCTCTTCAGCCATTTCCATATAGAGGTCATTGATGCGAGCCTCTGCTTTAAAGAGTTCGTCGAAAGCTGTCCGCAAGACATCACGCACCGTTTGCCCTTCTTTTAGAACAGCATGCTGATCCAGATACCCAGCGGTCACATACTTAGACCACTCAACTTTTCCTTCGTCGGGCAACATCTTCCCTGTCACGATACTCATGAAGGTCGATTTCCCTTCGCCATTGGCTCCGACTAATCCGATATGCTCACCCTTTAACAAGCGGAAGGACACATCCTCAAAAATAGCCCGGTCTCCAAAGCCGTGGCTTAAATTTTTCACCTCTAAAATACTCATGATTGACTCTCTTTCATTGATTTCACTCGTATGATTATACCATCTTCACAGCAAAAATTAAAGGGACTTCAACTCCCTTTAGAGCTTAGACAAATTAATTGTTAAATATAATATGCTAAGCGATTTTATAAAGAAATTAAAATAAGATCTAACTTTTAAATTTCATTAAGAATATACCGAAACTTTCCGCCATGAGAAAAGTGCTAGAAACATTATTGTTTCTAGCACTCGGGAGTTTTGAAACCTTAGGTTCAAAACTAAGTCATGGAACTTCGTAGAAGTTCGCTGACGTCCGTACTCACCTAAGGAAAATTTCTAGGATAGCTTTATCATAAATTTGAAGGGAGGCAAACTCCCTTTTTTCTTACAAACCTAAGTCCGCATATGGTTTCCGGTAACCCACTTGAACAACTTTTCCATCTTTCACTAAGAGAGGGCGTTTGATCAGCATGCCATCGCTAGCTAAAAGGGCCGCTGCTTCTTCTATCGAAAGCTGGTCCACCTTGTCTTTCAAGCCCAATTCCCGATACTTCATCCCACTGGTGTTAAAGAAGGATTTGATTGGTAGGGAAGACTCCTTGATCCAGGTTTGCAGTTGCTCACTGGTCGGTGTGTCTACCACGATATCTCGGCTATCAAACTCACAGCCTAAGCTCGTTAATTCCGATTTCGCCTTGCGACAGGTCGAACATTTTGGGTATTCAATAAATGATAACATTTTTTCTCCTTATTCATTCCAAGTTATGGCCTCATGATGTAACAGCCAACGTTTTCGATCTAGACCAGCCGCATAGCCTGTCAACTTTTTCTCCGTCCCCAACACTCGGTGACACGGGATGAGGAGGAGCAAGGGATTCCGTCCTACTGCTTGACCGATGGCTTGGGCCGATCTGCAAGACAAGGCCCGGGCAATCTCTCCATAAGTCCGACTCTCCCCATAAGGGATCTGAGCTAGGTAGGTCCAGACTCTTTGTTGAAAGTCTGTCCCTTTAGGAGATAGAGGAAAGGGCATGGAAGGATTTTCCCCTAAAAAGTATTGATCCAGCCATTCAAAGACAGCTTCATGAAGAGGCTGACAGGCTTCTTTGATATGATCAAGCCCTTGTTCACAATTGGCTTGATCACAAAACCAGATCCCAACTAGGCTTTCCTCATCCACCACAACAGATAGAGATCCCAAAGGACTCTGATAGAGTTGCCGATAGAACCTAGTCATTTTGAGACTGTTCTGCACGGTAGTCCCAGCGATCGTCTTCACTGATCACTTGGAAGAGACTGGTTTCCGCCTTTCGCTTGATCTTCTGATAAGCGAGACGAACCCCATCGATTGGTACCTTTCCACAGTAATGGAAGCCTAACTTCTCTAAAAGGTGTTGCATGACCTTGTTGTCAGGATGGGTATCACAGCGAAAGTCTGGGCCTTTCTCTCCTTCGATCAAGCCTTGGAGGAAGGTTTGGGCTACGCCTCGTCCAGCAGCTTCTTTGGCAACAGCGATCCGGTGAAAACTGATATAGAGATAGTTATCATGTTCCCATTTTCCGTCATAAATGTCATTATAAGCGGCTTCATTTCCCTTGTAGAGAGCGGCATAGCCTACGACTTCTTGATTCTCTACAGCTACATAACCACGGCTTTCTAGTATATCCTCAAAAATGATTTCTTGATCCGGATAACCATCCTGCCATTGATCCACGCCAGCTGCAGCTAAGCTGTCCTTGCCATCTTGGATGATTTCCATAATCCGATTGATTTCATTGGGATAGGCCATTCTAATTTCCATCAGACTCTCCTTTTTCTTCGTCTTGGTGGTAACGGGCATAAAGTTCACTCTTTTGTAGCCCGAATTGTTTGGCAACCTGTTTGATTGCCTGGTTCTTTTTCATGCCAGACTGGACCAGTAGATCAATCTCTTGGATCAGATCCACTTCTTCTAGATCTGGCTCCTGCTCACTGGCTCCCTCTACAATCAGAAGGCACTCCCCCTTGAGGGTATTTTCCTCTAGGTAAGCCACTAACTCTGCGATGGTCCCTCGCGTGTATTCTTCGTAGATCTTGGTCAATTCACGAACCAAGACAACCGGACGGTCTCCATAGACTGCCAGCATATTTTGAAGCGTCGCACGAACCCGGTGAGGGGACTCATAAAAAATCTGAGTCTCAGGATAGTCTCGTTTCTCTTGGAAAAAAGCCTTTTGCTGCCCTTCCTTGCGTGGAAGAAAGCCATAAAAGATATGAGGCTGGGGTGCCAAGCCACTGGCAATTAGACCCGTAATACCGGCGCTCGGACCAGGAACCGCCACAACGGGAATCTCTCGCTCAATGGCTGCCTTGACCAAGTCATGACCTGGATCCGAAATACTAGGCAGTCCTGCATCCGATACCTGGGCCAGGTCCTTTCCAGACTCTAAATGAGCTAGCAAATCAGGGATTTTCTCCATGGCATTGTGCTCATGAAAACTGATTTGTGGTGTCGCAATCTCAAAATGCTTGAGCAAGAGTCCTGTATTGCGTGTATCTTCCGCTGCGATCAGATCCACCTCTTTTAGAGTTTGGATCATGCGGTAACTCATGTCATCCCGATTGCCAATTGGAGTTGGCACTAAAAAGAGAGTCCCTGTCGCTTTATCCCCTTTAAAACTTCGTTGAATCTGCATGTTTACTCCCTAAATAACAATTCATCACAGAAAATACACTCTTCATCATTTTCACGACGTTGACCATAGGAGTCTGTACAAACATGAAATCCATCATTATAAATTCTTTGTAAATTTTCACGACCATTGCGATGGAATTTAGGGGAGCTGGTTTTCTCCACTTCTCCTAAGCGCTCTCTCAATTTATCATTTTCAAGACGCAGAGCAGTATTTTCCTCGACAATGAGCTTGAGATTTTTCTTTATGGCTTCAACCTCTGCTAATGTAACCAGCAATTCCTGGGAGAAGCCATCCAAAGCATCAAATAATTCTTTTTTATTCATCTCTTTACCTTCTATTTTTCAACTGCAGAACCATATACTCGAGAGCATTTTGAAAACTCACATTGTGTTCCCACATCTGCTTAGCTAAGACCAATTTTTCTAGATAGTCTCTTCCTAAGGACTGACTGATGGAGCGTGCAAAGAGCAATTCAAGCAAGCGAAAGGCTTGGGCCTGCTTTTCTTTATCATCCGTCTCTTGAACCAAGCGAGAGACCAGTAAGTAGACCTGCGGATCTGCTTTTAGACAAGCTGCGACAAAACGCTCACACTCCCTCGCCAGATCGAAAAAGGATGTATTCTGAGCGAGAATTTGGGCCTCTTGAAACCCTTGGCTAAAGCTGGCTAACAAATCTGCTTGTTGAAGCAAGAGACCTTCCTGAAGGAGATACTCTTTTAGGAAATCCTGGTTCTTCGGAAAATGGACCTGCTGCGCCCGACTTTTAATGGTCGGGAGAACCAGTTGCTCATCTGCTGTCAGCAGAAAGATATGAACTTCACTCTGAGGCTCTTCAATCACCTTGAGGAGGGAATTTGCCGCATTGACATGCATCCGGTCTGCATCGCAAATGATAAAGACTTGCTTGGATCCTTCGTAGCCTGACTGAGAAAAATGCTGAATCAAATCCCGGATCCGATCCGTTTTGATGATTTGATTGACCGGTCGGACAACCGTTACATCTGAGAATTCATCCTCTTCAATCAAGCGACAAGCCCGACAAGTCCCACAGGGCCAAACACCCTTCTTATCCGTACAAAAGAGACTTTGGGACAAGAGCTGGGCCATCTCAAAACTGCCAAAATCTCCTGTAAAGAGATAGGCGTGGCTCAAGCGGTCTTGTTCTAAAATAGCTTGGAAGCGATCCACTAACTGAGGTTGAAGTTTCTGCACTTGTTCTAACTTCATTCACTGATCTCCAAGACTTCTTTCAATAATAGCCAAGTATCCTCGACTACCTGGTCAAAAGGTTGACTGGCATCAATTTTCACCACACGTTGTGGTTCTTTTTCGAGGATGACCAGATAGCCTTGACGGACTTTCTGATGGAGACTGAGCCCTTCTAGATCCAAGCGATTGACTTCACGGCTAGCACTCTTAGCAATTCGAGCCAACCCTTCTTCTACATCGATGTCAAAATAGAAGGTCCGATTTGGCTTAAGACCATCGGTCGCAAATTGGTTCAACCATTCAATATCTGCTACTTCTAATCCACGGCCAAAGCCTTGGTAAGCTACTGAACTGTCGATAAAACGATCCATAATGACTAGCTTCCCTGCTTCCAAAGCTGGAAGGACACGTTCTGCCAAGTGTTGGCGACGACTGGCGATATAAAGAAGCAATTCTGTCTTGGGATCCATCTCCGTATGGGATGGATCTAGGATGACTTCTCGTATTTTTTCTGCTATTTCGACGCCCCCTGGCTCCCGTGTGGTAATATAGGTAATCCCTGCCTTTTTCAAGCGTGGTAACAAGGCTTCTAAAACGGAGGATTTCCCTGCTCCTTCTGGGCCTTCAATTGAAATTAATGTTCCCTGTTTCATTCTCTTATCTTAACTTTCTATACTCATTTCTCAAGCATGCATTACTTCTTTTTATTTTACCAAAAATAGGGGTAAAAATCCTGTCCGAATTCGTGAAAATTGATGAAAATTATTTCCTATTTTTCATTTTTTTTGGTAAAATGTATGGTGAAAAACGATTAGGAGAACGAGCATGTTTAAGGCAAAAAATATTCTAGCCATTATTTTTGGGGCTGGCATTTTTTCTTTTGGAATCTTCTTTTTAGTCATTCCATTTCACTTTTATGAGGGAGGGGCTACAGGGATTACCTTGATCACCTACTACCTCTTTAAAATTCCCGTTTCAGTCATGAACTTGGCTATCAATATTCCCCTCTTTTTCCTGGCCTGGAAATTACTGGGACTCCGCTCCCTCTATCTCAGTTTGATTGGAACTTTTTCGGTCTCTACTTGGATGGCCATCTTCGAGCTGATTCCTGGAAGTCATCATCTTCAAAATGCAGTCTTCACTGCTCTTGACGGAGATATCCTCCTAGCCTGTATCGGATCAGGAGTTATCCTTGGAACTGGGCTGGGGATTATTTTCAACGCTGGAGGAACAACAGGTGGAACCGATATTGTCGCACGTATCTTTAACAAGTACACGACACTTTCTATGGGACGCCTCATGTTGATTGTGGATGCCATCGTCTTGACAACTGTTTTGATCGTCTTTAAGGACTTCCGAATTGCGGCCTACACCCTCCTCTTTATCCTGATTGACACCGTGGTCATTGATATCGTTGGTGAAGGAGGCTTTGCAGGGAAAGGATTCCTCGTGGTTACATCTAAACCGGATGAAATTGCCAAACAAATCACGACTGATTTGGGTCGAGGAGTCACCTTCGTAAACGGAATGGGCTATTATAGCCAACAAGAAATGAAAATTGTCTACTGCGTAGTCTCTCGGAATGAAATGAAACAGATGAAAGACTTGATTAATAAGATTGATCCATTTGCCTTCATTACCATTACAGAAGCCCACGAAATCCTAGGAGAAGGATTTACATTGGATACCAACAAGCAACCCATTGCTCGCTAAAACAAAGAGAGAGTGGGACAGAAATCGGTAATTCGTTAGAATTCGATTTCGTCGTCCCACCTCCGCACAGTTGAGTAGGGCTGTAAAAGCTGATGGAATCAGCGTAGTAGAGCCCACTCAACCACTGCGTCTTGCTCGACAATCCAAAAACAATTAAGAGGCTAGGACTTTTGTCCCAGCCTCTCTTTGTTTATTTAAAATGCTTTTGCAGATGTGCGACTAATTTCATCCACTCCAATACCATTTTCTTCAAATTTCTTCTTGATGACTTCTGTATCAGTAATGCCGTCAATCTGAACTTCAATGACCACACGATCATTCTTGGTTGGAATATTGACCGTATTGGAAATATTCAACCCTTCTTCTACAATCAAATGGATGATTTTTTCAAGAATGCCGACCTTGTCTTCCGTCACAAAGCGAACACGAACTCCTTCTTCTCCATAACCGGATACTTCGAGGAAGGCACGGAAAATATCACGGTCTGTGATGACACCGGATACTTGGTCATTGTCTACAACCGGAAGAATTCCCACCTTGTTCTTATACATGAGATAGGTCGCATCTTCGAGGCTGGCAAATTTAGAGACAGTAATGACATCACGAAGCATGACGTCCTTAACTTTGGTTTTATTGAGCAGGTAGTTCATCTCAAAAATAGACAAGCTTGTTGCTTTAGATGGACTTGCTTCTGCAATCGTACCCTCTGTCACCAAACCGACCAATTTGTCATTTTCAATGACCGGCAAGCGATGTAAGCCTTGTTCCCGCATCAAATCTGCCGCATGAGCAATTGTTGTATCTGGACTAATATACACTACTTTACGGGTCATAAAATCTTTAACAGCCATAATCATTCTCCTATGCTTTTCTTAGTTTTATTATACTTGATTTTTAGTTCTATTTCAAACGCTTTCAGCAGTTTTCTCTTGTTTTCAAAATTCAGAATTGCCTAATAATCCTTGCATTCTTCCCTATGAAAACTAAATTTTCTAATTGTAGCCAAACCATTTTTAAAAAGAGCCCAAAGGCTCTTTTCTATCTCTTATCCACCAAGGTAGGCCTTGCGGACTTCTTCTGATGCTAAGAGTTCTTTTCCTGTTCCGGACAGAACCACTTTCCCTGTTTCCAAGACATAACCGCGGTCTGCGATGGCAAGGGCCTTGTTGGCATTTTGCTCAATCAAGAGAACGGTTGTTCCTTGTTTTTGGATATCTTGGATGATATCAAAGATTTCTTGGATAAAGATTGGAGCCAATCCCATAGAAGGTTCATCCAAAAGCAAGAGTTTTGGTGTTGACATAAGTGCACGACCCATTGCGAGCATTTGTTGTTCCCCACCAGATAGAGTAGCGGCATCTTGGTTCTTCCGTTCTTCCAAACGTGGGAAACGTGAGAAGACTTTCTTCAAGTTAGCTTGATTTTCTTCTCGATCTTTCTTCAAGAAAGCTCCCATTTCCAAGTTTTCCATAACGGTCAAGCCTGGAAAGACGTGGCGGCCTTCTGGAACTTGAGAGAGTCCAGCAGCTACAATTTTTTGAGCCGGAACCTTTTGAATCTCCTGGCCCAAAAACTCGATTTTCCCAGCACTTGGACGCACCAAACCTGAAATGGTACGAAGAATCGATGTTTTCCCAGCACCGTTAGCACCGATAAGAGAAACAACTTCCCCTTCATTGACTTCGAAACTGACATCACGGACAGCCTGGATCATGCCATAATGTACAGAAAGATTTTCAACTTTTAACATAGACATTAGGCTTCACCTCCTAGATATGCTTCGATTACGCGTTTGTTGCTCTTGATTTCATCTGGCGTACCATGGGCAATCAAGCGACCATATTCCAATACATAAATCCGTTCTGTTACTTCCATGACCAAGCTCATATCGTGCTCGATTAGCATGATCGTAATATTAAATTCTTTTTGAATACGACGGATCAATTGGGTCAATTCTGCTGTTTCTTGAGGGTTCATCCCTGCAGCAGGTTCATCCAAGAAGAGAATTTTTGGCTCTGTAGCAAGGGCACGAACGATCTCCAAGTGACGTTGTTGTCCGTAAGCTAAGTTTTTGGCCAAGGTATCTGCTTCTTTTTCCAAACCAAAAATCGCTAACAATTCAAGGGCTTTCGCTTTCAAAGCTTCTTCATTCTTGTAATAGCTTGGCAAGCGGAAAAGACTCGCAAAGACATGTGGTTTGTGGTGATTGGCAAAGGCAATCAAGACATTGTCCAAAACGCTCAAATCTTTAAAGAGACGGATATTTTGGAAGGTCCGTCCCAGACCACCAGAAGCGATTTTATAAGGTGCTTTACCGTTTAATAGGTGCCCAGCTAAAGTAATGGTCCCTTCACTTGGTTCATACACTCCTGTTAGGAGGTTGAAGAGGGTTGTTTTACCAGCACCGTTGGGACCGATCAAACCAACCAATTCCCCTTCATTGAGTTCCATGGTCACATCCCCAACGGCTGTTAAACCACCAAAGTTTTTAGTTAAATTATTTACTTCAAGAAGTGCCATTAGTTAGCCTCCTTTTTTGAGAGTAGTTTTTTCAAGCTAAATTCCCATGTTCCAAGAAGACCACCTGGACGGAAGATCATAACGAGAATCAAGGCAAGAGAGTAAATGATCATACGTACGCTCGAGAAGTCTTGAAGCACCATGTTCAAGATTCCCAAGACGATGGCTGCCACAACTGTTCCTGACATCGATCCCAAACCACCGAAAACTACAATGATCAAGACATTAATGGTATTGGTGAAAGAGTAATCTTTAGGAACAACGGAACCAATAAAGCCGGCTTGAAGAGAGCCAGCAATCGCTGCTGTGATCGCACCAAATACAAAGGCAATAACTTTGACTTTGGTCGTATTGATCCCAACAGATTCTGCTGCGATTTCATCTTCACGAACAGAAAGGGTAGAACGCCCAATTGGACTGCGTAAGAAGTTAATCGTAAAGATCGTTGTAATCACGACAAAGAGGTAAACCAATTGCCAGGTTGTAAAGGCTGGCAAACCAAGGATACCTGCGGCACCATTTGTTAGGGTACCACCATTGACGATCAAGATCCGGATAATTTCTGAAACCCCCAGTGTTGCAATCGCTAGGTAGTCCCCTTTCAAACGAAGGGTTGGAACCCCAACGATCAAGGCAACGACACCAGCAATCAATGCCCCTAAAACCATAGCGCCAAAGAAAGCTCCGTAGGTTGGCGATTTAGAACCGAGAATAGCTGCAGAGTAGGCACCAATGGCCATAAATCCAGCATGTCCGAGTGAGAATTGACCTGAAAAACCAACGATGAGGTTCAAACCAACTGCAAGGATGATATTAATCCCGATTTGTTCCAAAATTTGGATATAGAAGGGGTTGAGGACGCCTGTTGCAACCAAGACCTGGATCAAGGCAAAACCTGCGACCAAAAGACCAAGCCAGACTAAATTCACTTTTA
>CABREZ010000052.1 GCA_902470035.1 uncultured Streptococcus sp.
ACAATAACGTTTCAGGCACTCGGAATTATTGAGACCTTAGGCTCAATAATTAGTCTTGGAACTTCGAAGAAGTTCGCTGACGTCCGTACTCACCTAAGGAAAGTTTTAAAGAAGACTTTATATTCGTTTTGAAATCCAGCTCTAAAGAACTGGGTTTTTTATCGTATTTATAGAGAATATTAATATATTTAAATAAAATAGGTCTATACCATTTACAAATACAAGACAAAGGATTATAATGTGTATGAATATATCAGTAGAAAAAGAAAGGAAATCATCATGACAACCTATATACAAGCAGATCAATTCTTTTATCCCCATGGCATTCGTAAGGGAGGATATCTAGAAATTGTCGATGGCAAATTCGGGAAACATGTGGATCAGCTGCCAGAGGGTGCTACCGTTTTGGATTATACAGGCTATAGTATTGCTCCTGGTTTGGTCGATACTCACATCCATGGATTTGGTGGAGTTGACGTTATGGACAACAACATCGAGGGAACCCTTCATACTATGAGTGAGGGGCTCTTGAGTACAGGGGTCACTAGCTTTTTGCCAACAACCTTGACCTCTTCTTATGAACAGTTACTAGCAGTAACTGAAAACATTGGAGCACGATACCAAGAAGCGTCTGGTGCTAAGATTCGTGGCATTTACTTTGAAGGGCCTTACTTTACAGAGAAGTACAAGGGAGCTCAAAATCCAGCCTACATGAAAGATCCTCGGATGGACGAATTTCGTGCATGGCAAAAAGCAGCTAACGGCTTACTCAATAAAATTGCCCTTGCTCCTGAGCGAGATGGTGTAGAAGACTTTGTCCGTACAGTGACAGGAGAAGGCGTGACGGTTGCGCTTGGGCACTCCAATGCAACATTTGACGAAGCCAAAAAAGCAGTGGATGCAGGGGCTAGTGTCTGGGTACATGCCTATAACGGAATGCGCGGTTTAACGCACCGTGAGTTGGGAATGGTTGGGGCTATGTACCAACTTCCTCATACTTATGCAGAATTAATCTGTGATGGCCATCACGTTGACCCAAAAGCCTGCGACATCCTTCTCAAACAAAAAGGAGTGGAAAATATCGCCTTGATCACCGACTGTATGACAGCTGGTGGCTTGGAAGATGGTGACTACATGTTGGGTGAGTTCCCTGTTGTCGTAGAAAATGGAACAGCCCGTTTGAAATCGACAGGAAACTTGGCTGGTTCGATCTTGAAGCTCAAAGATGGACTGAAGAATGTTGTTGAGTGGGGAATTGCTAATCCTCATGAAGCGGTCATGATGGCGAGTCTCAATCCTGCTAAATCCGTCCATATTGAGGATGTCTGTGGTCAAATCCGTGAGGGCTACGATGCTGACTTTATTGTACTGGATAAAGATTTAGAGTTGGTAGCAACCTTCTTGGATGGCCAAAAACGATTTGAAGCTTAATGGTGAAAGAGAGGTTGAAGTACGAATCGACTGCTTTCGCCAGACTAAAAATTGAATTTCTTCTATAAGCTGAGATGAAAGTCTCAGCTTATTTAAATCGGATTCCTTGACCTAGCCATTTGTCTCTTTGCTCCGATACATGGTATAATGAAAGTAATTGAATCGCGAGGTAGTTTTATGAATAAGATAAATGTACGATTTTTATTGATGGGCTTGTTTTTCTTTATCTACGGTATGTTGCGCCGTAGTCCCGTCATCCTAGTGGCAGGTAGTGCCTTTTTACTCTATGCCTTTTTTAGTAAATCGATGGTGCAGCCGAAGGAAAATATCTTTAAGCCAAAGTTGCGCTTGAATGCGAAGACTTCTAAGTCTGGTGAAAAAACAAAGGAAAGTGACGGGAAATAAGATGAAGAGCTACAAACTAAATGACGGACGCCACATTCCTGTACTAGGTTTTGGTACTTGGAAGGCAAAAGATGGCGAGGAAGCTTATCAAGCAGTAAAAGCAGCCTTAGAAGCGGGCTATCGCCATATTGATACGGCAGCCATCTATCAAAATGAAGAAAGCGTCGGAAAGGCTATCAAAGATAGTGGTATTCCAAGAGAAGAGCTTTTTGTAACGACCAAGTTGTGGAATAATCGTCACACCTATGAGGATGCTGTTAATGGCCTAGAAGAATCTTTGCACAAATTGGGACTAGAATATATCGATTTGTATCTCATCCACTGGCCAAATCCTGTGACTCACCGAGAAAATGAGGCTTGGAAAGAACGGAATCGTGAGGTTTGGAGAGCCATGGAAGATATGCAGGCAGGAGGAAAGATTCGTTCTATTGGCGTGAGTAACTTCCTGCCCCACCACCTGGATGCTTTGTTGGAGAGTGCCAAAGTTCTTCCGGCAGTCAATCAGATCCGCTTGGCCCCTGGAGTCTATCAAGAGGAAGTAGTCCGTTATTGCCGTGATAAAGGAGTTTTATTGGAAGCTTGGGGTCCATTTGGCCAAGGAGAGCTTTTTCAAAATGAGACAGTCCTCACATTGGCTAAACAGTATGATGTAACTCCAGCCCAGCTTCTCTTAGCTTGGAGTTTAGCAGAAGGATTTTTGCCTTTGCCCAAGTCAGTGACTCCTGAGCGGATTGCAAGTAACCTGCAATGTACTGCGATTGCATTATCCCCAGAAGATTGTGACCTTCTTCGGAAGATCCCGGTAGAGGCGGGGGCACCGAATCCAGATACCAAAGACTTTTAAGATCGTTTATTTATAGACAGTGAGAGGTTGCTCTCGCTGTCTTTTTTTGTGCAATGATATGAAAAAACGAATGATTTGTTTTAAATATCTAATTATTTGGACAATAAAATCACCAAAAAGCAAACGAAAAATAACTAATTAAAGATATTGTACGGAAATATTACAATTTGATAACAAAGTTAATGTTGAGTGAATTTTCTGAAAAATTAGGAGTATAATAAGAATAATTTAGTATATAGGGGGAATATTATGAGTAAACAGCGTTTCTCATTGAGAAAATATAAGTTTGGTGTTGCATCGGTGCTATTAGGATCTGTCCTTGTCTTTGGAGCAGGGAATGTCAGTGCTGATGAAGCGAAACAACCAGAGACGGCAGTCGTTGCATCTGTAGAAGCAAATCCAGCATCGCCAAGTGAGTCTGCCTCGCCTGTAACGAATCAGGCAAGTGAGCAGCCCACAGACTCAGTAGTTGAAAATGGTAAAGTTATTGACGAGCCAGCTTCCTCAGATAAAGGGGTGGCAACTCCATCTGTCGAATCAGACAGCCAAGTCCTTGCGCCGGAAGCAAAAACAGAGGCTCAAGCGACCGAAAAGCAATCGGAAGTCCTAACTAAAATTGAGGATAAAACTGTAAAAAAAGCAATCGAGGGGCAGGAAAAAACAGAAGTGAAACCTTCTTCAACAGAGGAGAAGGATGAGGCTAAACCTGCAACAGAAGCAAGAGCTGAAAAGAAAGCTGAAGACAAGCCGACTAGTATCAGTAGTAATGCGATTATTAATGTACCGCAAACTTGGGAAAAAGGCTACAAGGGTGAAGGGACTGTTGTTGCAGTCATTGACTCTGGTTTAGATGTCTACCATGAAGTATTGCGGATTTCAGATCCTACAAAAGGGAAGTTCAAAAATCAAACAGAATTAGAAACTGCTAAAAAAGCAGCGGGAATTGACTACGGAAAATGGTACAGCGATAAGGTTGTCTTTGCCTATGATTATATGGATGGAGATGACAATATCAAAGAAAAAGACCATGATTCACACGGTATGCACGTAACAGGGATTGCGACTGGGAACCCTGACAAAAAAGCTGGGGATGGCAACTACGTATATGGAGTTGCTCCAGAAGCCCAAGTAATGTTCATGCGAGTTTTCTCTGATCGTAGTGGATCCACCAGTGATGTTGTCTATGTGAAAGCGATTGATGACGCAGTGGCATTGGGAGCCGATGTCATTAACATGAGTCTAGGATCTGGGACAGGATCTACAGTGAATGCTAGCCCTGCTGTCCGAGAAGCGATCCAACGAGCACGCGCCAAAGGGGTTAGTGTCGTCATCGCTGCGGGTAATAGCAATACCTATGGATACGGTTATAACAAACCAAGTGCTGAAAATCCTGATTATGGTGTCGTGGGTAGTCCTTCAACCGTAGAAGAGTCTATTTCAGTTGCCTCAGTAAATGATTCATTCGTAACGGAAGAAGTCTTTACAGTTCGTGGTTTGGAAGAAAATGCCGACTTGGATAAAGGGAAGTTCACCTATACAGCAGCTGAAACAGATGCCAATTTCGAAAATGGGAAAGAATATAACTATGTGGATGCTGGCTTGGGGCGTGAGAGTGATTTAGAAAGTCTCGATTTGACTGGTAAAGTCGCCCTCATCAAACGTGGCGAAATCACCTTCTCAGATAAGGTCGCTAATGTCTATAAAAAAGGAGCGATTGGCGCTCTCATTTACAACAGTGTCGAAGGCGCGAATGTCAAAATGGGCCTCGAAGGCGATGCGAAAAAAATCCCTGCAGTATTTATTTCTAAGCGGTATGGAGAAGCCATCAAAAACAAAGACTACAAGATAGTCTTTGATGGTAGTCTGGATAACCGTCCAAACCCTGACGCAGGGAAGATGTCTGAATTCTCTAGTTGGGGAGTGTCAACGGATGGACAATTGAAACCAGATGTTACTGCACCTGGTGGATCGATCTTCTCTTCACTAAATGACAATAGCTATGGCAGTATCAGTGGAACCAGTATGGCCTCTCCTCATGTGGCTGGGGTATCGGCTTTGGTGAAGGAATACCTCCAAGCTCACCATCCGGAACTTTCACCAGAGGAGTTATCTGCAACGGTCAAGGCCTTGATCATGTCAACTGCAAAACCACACTTCAACAAAGAAACGGGCGCCTACACTTCGGTGCGTCAACAAGGTGCAGGGATTGTGGATACTGCTGCAGCGGTTTCAACGGACTTATATGTAACGAATGAAGATGCATACCCAAGCGTAACTCTTGGCAATGTGGAAGATCGATTCAGCTTTGATGTGACCGTTCATAATATTTCTGATAGAGACCGAGAGTTGAAGATGATTGTGAATACCACTACCGACGATGTAAAAGACGATCACTTTACCTTGAAGCCACGGAAATTGACAGAGACAGTATGGCCAAATGTCACCGTAAAAGCCCATAGCAGTCAGACAGTGACAGTGACTGTCGATGCGTCTAAGTTTGCTGAAGAATTGTCTAAATTGATGCCGAACGGTTACTTCTTAGAAGGCTTTGTTCGCTTTGTGGATCCAGCAGATGACGGTGATGTGGTTAGCATCCCATTTATGGGCTTCCGTGGTTCCTTCCAAGATATCCCTGCGGTTGAAAAACCAATCTACAACTTGGTAAGAGAAGGGAAATCAGGATTCTACTATGATGTTCCAGAAAGCAAACACGTGCCATCAAAAGCGAATGTTACATCCTTAGTCTCTAACGCTAACGATGTGCTCTATTCAACTGCTAAGAAGGAAACAGCAGAACGAAGCCCAATCGTTCTCGGGACAGTGGAAACACCAGAAGGGTTGAATGTCCTTCATTTGGACGCTTATGGCAATGTCCGTCTGGCTATTTCTCCAGATGGAGATGGAAACAAAGATTACGTGCAGTACCGTGCTGTAGTTTTGCGAAACCTAAATAATATGAAAGCGGCTGTCTACAAGGCGGATGATCAAGCTTTCGCTAACCCAGTTTGGACAAGTACAGGAGCTTTCTCTGCTCGTAAGAATTATTTTGACGGACGTGGGAAACGATCTTATCTAGTCGATAACACGGCTTGGGAAGGAACGGATGCCAAGGGTGAAAAGGTGGCGGATGGTCACTATGTCTATGAGGTTCGTTATACGCCAGCAGTTCCAGGAGCAGAGGAGCAAGTTGTTCGCTTTAACCTCCAAATTGACACCCAAAAACCAGTCTTGACTTCAGGTTATACGACCAAGAAGGATGGGGTAGAAACCTTCTATGCTCGTAAAACAAAAGATGTTGGCAATGGTGGAATCTTACGAGAGCAAGTCTTCTATGTCAAAGCCTTTGATGAAGAGGGGACCTTGGTTAAGGAGGGGAAAGATGGCCTAGGGAAGACTAGCCGCTTTGAAAACCGTGTCTATTTAACGGCAAATGAGGATGGTGGCTATACTCTTCCAGAAGGAATCAGTAAAGACTTACTTTACTATGTGGTAGAAGACTACGCTGGAAACCGCGACTTTGCCTCTCTTGCTAATTTTGCAGGTACTGAAGATAGTGGCCGGATTAAGGTGTCAGTCCTAGATGCCGATACACATCAAGAATTAGATACCGATTTTGTCTACCGTATCAAGGATGATCAAGGACAGTATGTCAACTTAGACAAAGGGAAAGAAATCAATTTTCTTAAGTTTGGTAGCTACGTGGCAGAACTCTTTGCCTATGACAAATCAGATCTGAAACTCGTCAGCGAACGAACTCAGAAATTTGAAATCACTGCAGAGGATAGCTTTAAGACCATCGAATTCTTGGCCAAAGAGATTGTCACTGCACCTTTGAGTCTGGTCTTTGATCAAGCAGTACCAAGAACAACACCAGTTGTCTTGAAAAATCAAGCTGGTGAAACCTTTGTTCTTCCAGTTCAACGCTACGGCAAGAATGCGTTTGGAAAAGATGTTCCAGTTGGAACCTATACGATTTCAGTCAGTCTACCAACAGGCTATGAGTTGTTTGAGGATGCACCGTCTGTGACCGTTCTAGCAGGCCAAAACAATCTTGCAAAACTATCTGTTGTCATTAAGACTCAATTGTTGCAATTGTTGGCCCAACAAGCGAACTTGACCAGCACTCCTCAGTACTTTAATGCAACAAGTGAAAAACGTTTAGCCTATGATGCAGCTTATCAAGAAGCTCAGAAAGCTCTTGCGACTAAGTTATCACAAGCAGAAGTTAACCAAATCTTTTCAAATATTGGATTGGTTACAAGTCAATTAGACGGAAAAGAGACTGATTTTACAGCACTAAAATCAGCCATTGCTGCCTATGATGTAACCTCAAAAACAGGTCGCTATGCTAACGCTAAGGATTCCACTCGACGTGCTTTTGATCAAAGCTTTAAGGAATTGGCCCTCTTGCTCGTCCGTGAAG
The DNA here is from genome assembly GCA_902470035.1 of uncultured Streptococcus sp. GTDB lineage: Bacteria > Bacillota > Bacilli > Lactobacillales > Streptococcaceae > Streptococcus. The sequence goes on from CABREZ010000052.1 coordinate 7,104, forward strand.
GTGTGACACAAGAGCAAATCAACCAAGCACTTGCGAATTATCAGGTAGCTAATCAACAGCTAAATGGAAAAACAACCGATTTTTCAAGTCTGAAGAAATTGATTGCCGCAGAACTCCAGTTCCAAGCTAAGAATGCGAAGTTTATCTATGCAGCGGATAAGGTGAAGGTAAACTACCTGCAAGCCTTTATCCGTGCTCAAGCTGTACTGGCTAATCCTGGTGCTAGTCAACAGGAAGTCAAGGCGGTATTAGCTGAGGTTAAATCTGCTAAGAAAAAATTAAATGGGAAAAAACCAAAGGTTGTAAAACGCCCATAACAGTCACCTTTCTTTGAAAGGATTTGCGACAAGTCTGAAACAACTGTTTCAGACTTGTTTTTTGTTTACACTCGAATAGAAATCTGCTATAATACTAGTCAAGAAAGAAAGGCTTATGGCGTTTTTTTAGCGAGCTTGGGATAGTGAAAGCCAAGTGGAACAAGATAGGCAAGTGGCGCTTTCTCTCAGTAAAAAGCTGAGTACAGTAGAATAAAATGAAGTAATAAATTAGGGTGGAACCGCGTTTCTGACGCCCCTAGTCGCAAGGCTTGGGTGTTGAAATTCGGTTCTTTTTGAATTCGTCTAATGCCTAAGTAGAAAGGAGTACAATGCTTAAAGGATCTTGTTTATGTAAAGCAGTGACTTACACTCTAGATGAGGAATTATCTGAATTAGTTTTTTGCCACTGTTCATTCTGTCGGAAAGCAACTGCGTCTGCCTATACAGTTAATGCTAAAGTTAGCAGTAAAAATCTAGTATTGCATGGAAAAGAAAAGCTTGTTACGTATAGTTCTTCTCCAGGAAAACAGCGTTATTACTGCCAGAACTGTCATAGTCAAATTTTCACTGTTCAAGAAAATATACCAGAAGTCTGTGCTTTGAAATTAGGTACAATAGATGAATGTGATCAGAATTTACAAACTATTCCCAAACGTCATATTTTTCAGGATCCAGCTTTTTCTTGGTTGCTTGATAAATAAACCTAAAAAGATAATATAAAATAAAGGAGTAAAATATGTCCAATAAACTAACCTTCCAAGAAATTATTTTGACTTTGCAACAATACTGGAATGACCAGGGTTGTATGCTCATGCAGGCTTATGATAATGAAAAAGGTGCGGGAACAATGAGTCCTTACACTTTCCTTCGTGCTATTGGTCCCGAGCCATGGAATGCGGCTTATGTAGAGCCATCACGTCGTCCAGCTGATGGACGTTACGGAGAAAACCCAAACCGTCTTTACCAACACCACCAATTCCAAGTGGTGATGAAACCATCACCATCAAACATCCAAGAACTCTACCTTGAGTCATTGGAAAAATTGGGTATCAATCCTTTGGAGCACGATATCCGCTTCGTTGAAGACAACTGGGAAAACCCATCAACTGGTTCAGCTGGTCTTGGTTGGGAAGTTTGGCTTGACGGTATGGAAATCACTCAGTTCACCTACTTCCAACAAGTTGGTGGATTGGCAACTGGTCCGGTAACTTCTGAGGTCACTTACGGCTTGGAGCGTTTAGCTTCTTATATCCAAGAAGTAGATTCTGTTTACGATATTGAGTGGGCTCCAGGCGTTAAATACGGAGAAATCTTCCTTCAACCAGAATATGAACACTCAAAATACAGTTTTGAAGTTTCTGACCAAGACATGCTTCTTGAAAACTTCGAAAAATTTGAAAAAGAAGCAGGACGTGCTTTGGAATTGGGACTTGTTCACCCTGCCTATGACTACGTTTTGAAATGTTCACATACCTTCAACTTGCTTGATGCTCGTGGAGCAGTATCCGTTACAGAACGTGCCGGTTACATTGCCCGCATCCGTAACTTGGCCCGTGTCGTAGCAAAAACCTTCGTCGCAGAACGCAAGAAACTCGGTTACCCACTTCTTGACGAAGCCACACGCGCAAAACTCCTAGCAGAAGAGGAAGAATAACGAGAGCGTATTAGATGGGATTGGCTGATCGAGCAATCCTAAAGAACCAGTTGCCGCAGTGATAAAGGTATCGTTAGAGAAACTAACGATACCAGGCAAAATTGGAGACCTTAGGCTCCAATTTTAGCAATGAAACGACGAAGTCGGTTGCTTGCGTGCCAATCACATAAGGCAAACTGGAAAAAAAGATATTTTTCGGAGAAAAAACATGACAAAAAACTTATTAGTAGAACTTGGACTTGAAGAGTTGCCAGCCTACGTTGTCACACCAAGTGAAAAACAACTCGGTGAGAAAATGGCAGCCTTCTTGGATGACAACCGTCTTTCATACGAAAGCATTCAAACCTTCTCAACACCACGTCGTTTGGCAGTCCGTGTGATTGGTTTGGCTGATCAACAATCTGATTTGACCGAAGATTTTAAAGGACCTTCTAAGAAAATTGCCTTGGATGCAGATGGAAACTTCTCAAAAGCGGCACAAGGATTCGTCCGTGGGAAAGGCTTGACGGTTGATGATATTGAATTCCGTGAAGTCAAAGGTGAAGAGTACGTTTATGTCACTAAGCACGAAGCTGGAAAACCAGCTAAAGAAGTCTTGGCTGGCGTTCCAGAAGTGCTTGCTTCATTGACCTTCCCTGTCAGCATGCACTGGGCTAACAACACATTTGAATACATTCGCCCAGTTC
>CABREZ010000053.1 GCA_902470035.1 uncultured Streptococcus sp.
CTTTTACAGCCCTACTCAACTGTGCGGAGGTGGGACGACGAAATCGAATTCTAACGAATTAACGATTTCTGTCCCACTCTCTCTCCCTTATTTAAATAAATCTTGAACTGGATCAAAAATAATCCGTTCAATATCTCCTAGATAAACTGATAGTTGCTGTTGTTTGGTGAAAAATTCATTCACAATTGGGTTTCCTTGTAATTTTTCAGCAAATTCTTGCATTTTCTTTTGTTGGTCTTCAGTTGGCATTTGTCCAGACTGGATAACTCCATGAATTTCTTGTTGGAAAACGAGATAGTCTCCGAATAACGCTTTTGCATCGGCATCGGCATCAATGGCTTCCTTACTAGCAAGAACAGCTTTGTATTCTGGTAGGTCACGAATTCCTCGAGACAACTCATTAGCTACATCATAAATATTTGACATGTGATTTCTCCTTAACGATTTGGTTTCATTCTATTATACAAAGATTATCTAATATCTTGTATTAGAAACTTATATTTTAATTAAAAATCCTACTTGGGACCTATTTGATTACCACACTATAATCTGTTTGTTCGGTGATTAGTGCTTCAGCCCGCGCTTGATCGGCAGCCGTCTTAAAGGAAATCTGGAGAATCCCATAGACATCTTCCCGGTTTTCCTCGTTGATATGTATATTGACCAAGGAGGTGCCGCGAAGCAACTCCAAGATCCGAAGGATGACATCTTCTTCATCTGGAACATCCACAAAAATATCGAAGGTGCTTTCCACCCCTCCTCTCTTATGGATCTGCATGTGCTGGCGTTTCTTTCGACTGTGGTCAAAGAAAGCCCAAATGGCATCTTCTTGCCCTTGGCGAATCATGTCAGCAACTTGGTCAAGACGATCCTGAAAATCCGCTATCCGATCGAGAACCGAAGCTGGATTAGATAGCAAGATAGAGGTCCACATGCTAGGCTCACTCTCCGCAATCCGCGTCATGTCACGAAATCCTCCTGCAGCAAAGCGACCTGCTAGGCTGTGCTCCTCTGTATAGGCAGCTGCTTGTCCCATAAGTGTTGCAGCCAATACATGAGGAAAGTGGCTGATTTGAGAAGTGACTCGATCGTGTTCAATAGGATCCACCTCGATGAAACGGGCTCCAAGCCCTGAGAGCAAATCCTTCATTTCCAAAATAGCGCTGGGATCAGTCGCCACTGTTGGAGTAAAAATGTAATAAGCATTTTCAAAGAGGGTGGAATCTGCAGAGGCAGCCCCTGTCTTGTGACTCCCCGCCATGGGATGCCCACCGACAAAACGGACTGGGAGATGGTTAAAAGCTTCTTGACCTGCTTTTACAATCGTCCCCTTGGTCGAACCTACATCCGTTACAATAACTCCTTCTTTCAGTGGTATGTTTGCCAATTGCTGAAAGGTTTGAATCGTTTGCTTCACAGGTAAGGAGACAATGATGACATCTGCTTGAGAAGCAAATTCTTCAAGATCAGCCGTCACCTTATCAACAATCCCCTTCTTCAGAGCAATATCCCGTGAGGCTTGACTGCGATTATACCCTAATAGAGTTACATGAGGATGGGCTTTCTGGATGCCCATAGCTAACGAAGCTCCAATCAGTCCTAGACCGACGATATAAACAACCTTTTCTTCCATCTATTTCTCCACTTAGAAAGCCTTGGTATAGGCCCGATGACGCTCGACAGCTTCTTTCAATTCCTCTAGATTATCAGAAGAGAACTTGTCCAAGACTTCTGTGGCTAAGACCGTTGCTACCACAGCCTCCATGACAACTCCTGCAGCTGGAAGTGCTGTTGGGTCACTCCGCTCCACTGTTGCCTTATATGGCTCATGGGTTTCAATATCGACACTCATGAGGGGCTTATAAAGGGTCGGGATTGGTTTCATAACCCCACGGACAATAATTGGCTCTCCATTAGTCATGCCCCCTTCAAATCCGCCCAGATGATTGGTTCGACGAGTATAGCCATCTTGCTCAGACCAGAGGATTTCGTCCATGACCTGACTACCCTTGAGACGACCCGCTTCAAAGCCTAAACCAAACTCAACTCCTTTAAAGGCATTGATGGAGACAACCCCTTGAGCAATCTTGGCATCTAATTTTTTGTCCCATTGGACAAAAGAGCCCAGACCGACAGGCACACCACCTACAATGGTTTCAACAATCCCTCCGATGGTTTCTCCTTCTTTCTTCACGCTATCGATATAGGCCTTGATTTCTTCTTCTCGCCCTCGATTGACGATGGATACCTCGGATTGAGCGACCGCTTCTTTGATTTGCGAAACCGTCAGATTTTCCGGAACCTCTACTTCGATGCCACCAAAATTAACGATGTGGCTGGCTACTTGGATTCCGATTTCTTCTAATAACCGTTTGGCTACTGCACCTACTGCTACCCGCATAGTCGTTTCCCGAGCCGATGACCGTTCCAAGGAGTTACGCAAGTCATCGAAGCGGTACTTGATCCCACCGACCAAATCAGCGTGGCCTGGACGAGGCTTAGTAATTTTCCGAAGCCCCTTTTTCTTTTCTTCCACATCACTGACAGACATGATCTCCAGCCATTTTTGATGATCTAGATTGGTCACATTCAAGGTAATGGGGCCTCCCATGGTCAAGCCATGGCGAACTCCGGAGGTGATCTCGACCTGATCGCTTTCAATCTTCATCCGTGCTCCACGACCGTAGCCTCCCTGGCGACGTTTTAATTCGACGTTGATATGATCAGCCGTCAAAGGGAGTCCTGCAGGCACTCCTTCAATAATGGCTGTTAGTCGTGGTCCGTGTGATTCTCCTGCTGTTAAATAACGCATGGTATCTCCTTTGTCGGTTTTCTAGTTTAAGAAGTCTCTCATTTCTTCCAATGGGACTGGGTGAATCTGACAAGTCCCAATTTCCGGTACCAAAACGAGGTTCAACTGATTGCACCTCGCCTTCTTGTCCAAGGTCAAGGCCTGATAAAGTTCTTGTTTATCCCAACTGTGGAATTCTACTGGTAAGCTAAATTTTTGGCACATTTGGCGGATGGCCTGCGTTAATCCAGCTTGGACCAATCCCTTGGCTTCTGCCACTTTTGTGATTTGCACCATCCCTATCGCTACGGCTTCTCCATGCATGACCTGGCCGTAACCGGCTGTAGCTTCAATGGCATGCCCAAGGGTATGACCAAAATTCAGGTAAAGCCGAATGCCCTGGTCTAGCTCATCTTCGACGACCATCTTGCGCTTGACTTGACAGGAATGGGCAATCAGGGATTCTGCATGCTCATAGATAGACTCTACAGAGCCATCCATTTCATCCAATTCTTCCCACAATTCTAGATCCTCAATGAGTCCATACTTGATGACTTCCCCCATGCCCTCGATCAACTCACGCCGGCCCAGGCTCCGCAGCACCTCAGGGTCAATCAAGACCCCATCAGGTTGAGCAAAGGTTCCCACTATATTTTTTGCATAGAGCGTATTGACTCCAGTCTTTCCTCCGATTGAGGAGTCAACCTGAGCTGTCAAACTAGTTGGTACTTGTACGAAATGAAGCCCCCGCATATAGGTGGAAGCCACAAAGCCAGCTAGATCACCGACAACACCACCCCCAAGAGCGAGGATGCCATCTGATCGTGTCATCCCATTCTTGGCTAAGAATTCATAGACCTTTTGTACGGTCGTCAGATTTTTACTAGCTTCTCCTTCAAGGAACTCATAGCTAATCACTGTAAATCCTTCACTTTCAAGGCTTTTTACCACCTGACTTGCATAAAGAGACCCTACATGGTTGTCTGTAATGACTGCTACTTTTTGAGCTTTCCATAATTGACTGAGCCAGGTTCCAACCTTTTGGATTGCTCCATTCTCAATGACAATCTCATAACCATTCTTTGGTAGATCAACATTCACCTTCATAAGGATCTCCTTTCAAATCCATGTGAAAAATATTACAATTTCACCATTGTATAAAAATAGAAAACAGAGCATACTTGATTAAGTTTTTCTGTTTTCTTCCATCATTTTTCTAATACATAATCCGGGTATTCCAATTTCAAGGCTTGCCAGACTTCCTTCTCTGGGAATGTTTTGTCCGTCATCAGTTCGAAGGCTAGACCAGCTTGATGAAACAGCATTCCCAGGCCATTTACCGTTTGCACCTCTTGTTCCTCAGCTAATTGAAGAAAAGGTGTCTTGGCAGGAAAATAAGCTAGGTCGGCTACTAGACATCCTTTAGGAAAGTTAAAGTCCTTAGGAACAGGAAGAGAAACCCCGTCCATTCCAAGTCCTGTAGCATTGATCAATAAATTCGTCCCCTCTATCGTTGCATTCAACTGATCCCGACTGGATAAGTCATGCAGGACAATTGAAAAAGCAAGAACTTCAGATAGTGGAGAAAAGATAGCTTGATACTTGGTTAAACTTTCTGGACGAACAAATAAATGTATCTCTCCAACTCCTTGCCGAATAGCTTCTACAACAATGGCAGTTGCTGCCCCACCTGCTCCTAAAAGAACCATTTTTTTCTTGTAAATAGAAAAATTCGTAGGAAGACTCTTTAGAAAACCAAGTCCGTCTGTGTTGTATCCTGTTAAACGAGCATCTTTCTGAACAATTGTATTGACCGAACCAATAAGTTGTGCGCTTCCATCTACCTGATCTAAAAATGACAAGACCTTTTTCTTATAGGGCATGGAAATATTGGCGCCCAACATATCCAGTACTTGTAACTGTTGAAGACATGGTTCAACTTCATCTTCTTCCACTTCCCAAGCAAGATAGACCGCATTGGTGTCAGTTAGTTGATAAGCATGATTGTGAATAAAGGGCGAAATACTATGACGAATGGGCTTGGCAATCACGGCCGCCATTCGCGTATAGCCATCAATCTTCATCTAAGATCTCCCGAATCTTGTGCATGCTGAACAAGCTGATTTGACCTGGTGCACTTTGCTCTCCAACGCTAGCATAGGACCAAACAGAACCGGTTAAATCGGCAGCAATGCGAGAGATTCGGCCAATTTTCCCCATAGAAATGGTAACGAACTCTTGTTCTGGATTTAGGGTTTTAAAACCACGTGTATAGTTCATCAAGTCGAGAACATCCTGCTCGGTATGAGCCATCACAGAGACCTTAACCAATTTCGGTGTAAAGCTGGTTAACTCTGACATAATCTCCATCATATTTTCAGGGGTTTCCTGGAAATTATGGTAGCTTAAGACAAGATTGGAATAATCCATCATCTGATTGAACTCGTCCTGGTGACCAAAGTACTCAAAATCGACATAATCCGGATGATAGATGTTGTTGATATCATGGATAATCGCTACGTACTCTTCTCCAGAAAGGTCAATTTCTCCTCCCTGTTCCCGTGTCCGCAGGGTAAATAAAATCTCACGACCGGCAAATTTTTCAAAGATGGCAGGCGCAACTTGTAAGATATCATTCTTATCCAAATAATCCGCACGCCATTCAATGACATCTGCATCCTGATACCGACTCGCATCAATGGCCTGTGCTTCTTCAAAATTTCTTGGCATTACAGAAACAACTAATTTCATTGATCCACCTTAATTGTAAAAACTTTCAAGTAATTACTACTTTCTTCCTTTTCATTGTATCGAAAATCAGCTGGTAGTCCCACTTCACTGATATAGCGATGTTTTTGGCCTTTGAAGCCCTTTTCAATTTCTTTCTTAAATTTTTCCCGACTGACATTAGCAGCATTCGTACTTGCAATCAAAATCCCTTTTGGATTTAAAATCTCAAGGGACTGCTCGATTAGTTTGTGGTAATCCTTCGCAACTGAGAAGGTACGCTTCTTATTTCGAGCAAAACTCGGCGGATCTAAAACGATCACATCATAAGTCAAGGCATGACGCTTGGCATACTTATAATAATCAAAAACGTCCATGACAATAAAGCGGTGCTGGTCCAATTCTAGACCATTTGCCACAAAATGAGCTTCAGATAGTTCACGACTTCGCTTAGCCAAATCAACAGAGGTTGTTTCTACTGCTCCGCCCATGGCCGCTGCTACCGAAAAAGCCGCCGTGTAGGAAAACATATTGAGTAAAGATTTACCTGCAGCTAAGCCATCTATTAAGCTAGCACGCACATCATGTTGGTCCAAGAAAATCCCTGTCATTAAGCCATCATTCAGAAAGACTTGGTAACGAACTCCATTTTCCAAAATACAGAAAGTCTCTGGGGCTTCTTGACCAAATAGATGAGCCGACTCATAACCTGAATCCTTGAAACGAATTTTTTCATATCCTCCCAAGACCTCTGGAAAAACTTCTTGAAAAGCCGCAACAAGCAACTCTCTGATTTGATAGACAAAGGCATTGTAGATGGAAAAGACGGCATAATCTCCATAGAGATCAATGGTCAATCCACCAAATCCGTCGCCTTCCTGATTAAAAATTCTAAAAGCAGTATCCAATTCCGACTGATAATAAGACTGACGTTTTGACTTAGCCTCAGCAAATAAATGACTAAAATAGGCCTGATCCAAGGTGATTTTCTTCGTAGAAATCACCCAACCAATCCCCTTGTTTTGCTCGGAAAGGTAGGCTGTTCCCAGAAAATGCCCCGAAGCTGTGACCAGCTCGACCACATCATTGTCAAAAGGGAGTTGTTCAAAATCACTCTTCTCTAAAATCTTATAACCTTTATGGATTTTATTCTCAACTTGTCGGTTAATTGTCAGCTTTTTCATACTTCTATTGTATCAAAATTTTCAAAAATTCACAAAGTCTCCTACTTAAGAATCCTATTATCAAGGAAGTATTCACCATCTTTTTTTACAATCTCACTTCTTTTGTTTAGCTAATGATTACCAATATCAACCATACTCTTTTTTAACATCATTATTTACTTGCTTTATTTTCAAAACGTTTTAAATTATGGTATACTGTTGTAAGAAAATTTTTAGGAAATAAGGCAAGGAAGTATATTTTTGTGAAAAAAATTACCAAAACGATACTCGATGCTATGAGTACCAGACTAGGATTTGTCTTTACCCTACTGTTGCTTTATTGGTTTAAAACCATGTGGGCCTATACAGTAGACTTTAATCTAGATATTCAAGGCTTTTATCAGGTTTTTCTCGCAGTGATCAACCCGATTCCACTCAGCCTCTTATTCATCGGTCTCGCTTTTTATATTAAGAGAACCAAACTCTTTTATTTGCTATCTTTTAGCATCTATGTCATTTTATTTATCTGGTTGATATCCAACTCGATTTATTATCGTGAGTTTACAGACTTCGTAACAGTCAATACCATGCTAGCCTCTAGTAAGGTTTCTGCTGGTCTTGGAGCTGCAGCCTTAGAATTGTTCCGACCTTGGGACATCATCTATGTTTTAGACTTCCCGATTCTAGCTTTCCTCTTCTTAAAGAAATTGGTCAAACTAGATCGCCGTCCCTTTAACAAACGGGCAAGTTTTGCAGTGACTTCGCTCTCTGCTATGCTCTTCTCGGCCAATCTTTTCTTGGCGGAGATTGACCGTCCGGAATTGTTAACGCGTGGCTTCTCCAACTACTATGTGGTTCGTGCGCTTGGCTTGCCAGCCTTCCTAGGTTACAGTGCCAACCAGACCTACATGGCCAATAAAGAACGCTCAAAGGCTTCTGAAGTAGATTTGAAGCCGGTCGAAGAGTATGTTGCTAGCCATTATGCTCAACCAAATCCAGAAACCTTTGGTCTCGCCAAGGGACGAAATGTTATCTATATCCACTTGGAAAGCTTCCAACAATTCTTGATCGACTATAAATTGAAAGTCGATGACAAAGAATACGAAGTGACCCCTTTTATCAACTCGCTCTATCATTCAAACGAAACCTTTGCATTTGCCAATGTCTTCAACCAGGTAAAAGCTGGTAAAACATCGGATGCAGAGACGATGATTGAAACAGGCTTGTTCGGTTTGAACCAAGGTTCCTTTATGGTGAACTACGGTGGTACCAATACCCAGCAAGCAGCGCCTTTCATTCTTTCTAAGAATGGCTACCAATCCAGTGCTGTCTTCCACGGGAATGCCGGGAGCTTTTGGAATCGTAATACAGCCTATAAACAATGGGGCTACCATTACTTCTTTGATGCTTCCTACTTTACCAAGCAAGATGATACCAACTCCTTCCAATATGGACTCAACGACAAAATCATGTTGAAGGATTCTATCAAGTACTTGGAACACATGCAACAACCATTTTATACCAAGTTCATTACGGTTTCCAATCATTATCCTTATACGACTAGTCTGATTGGTGATGAAATTGGATTCCCTCTTGCTGAAACACAGGATGAAACAATTAATGGTTATTTCGCAACAGCTAATTATCTAGATTCATCCATTAAGGCCTTCTTCGATTATCTCAAAGCCTCTGGCTTATATGAGAACTCCATTATCGTTTTGTACGGTGACCACTATGGTATTTCAAACTCTCGGAATCCAGCACTAGCTCCTTTACTGGATAAGAACTCGGAGACTTGGTCAAGTTATGACAATGCCATGTTGCAACGCGTGCCTTATATGGTTGTGATTCCAGGTATGAACAAGGGGAAAGTGATTGAAACTTACGGTGGTGAGATTGATATGCTTCCAACATTGGAACACTTGTTAGGAATTGATTCGAAGAACTTCCTTCAAGTCGGACAAGACTTATTATCTCCAAATCATAGTCAAATCGTTGCTTTCCGTTCATCTAACTACTTTGTGACACCTGAGTATACAAGTTACAGTGGCCGGACTTATTATACAAAGACTGGTGAAGAAATCACCAATCCTGACGAAACAACGAAAGAACAACTCGATAAGATTCGTGAGGAAGCGAATCTACAACTCAAGATTAGTGATAGTATTCAAACTGGAGACCTCTTACGGTTCTACACTGGTAACGATCTTGGAAAAGTCAACCCAGATGATTACTCTTACAATAACTCGATGAAAGCATTGAAGAAAATAGAAAAAGAAAAAGGGGATGCATCAACCAGTCTCTATAGCCAAAAAGGCAATCAGTCAACGGTTGATCTCTTTAAGGCACCTAGCTACAAGGAACTCCACCCTGAACAGTTCAGTTCTTCTTCATCATCGAGTGAGGATTCTAGCTCAAGCAGTTCAAGTTCATCTTCATCAGAAAAAAAATGAGAGTGGTACAGAAATCGGTAATTCGTTAGAATTCGATTTCGTCGTCCCACCTCCGCACAGTTGAGTAGGGCT
>CABREZ010000054.1 GCA_902470035.1 uncultured Streptococcus sp.
TAAAAAGACCTGTTTCATGGTGCCTCCCCTTGTTTTTTTACACCTTAACATTATAACAGAAAAAGCACGCTTTTGGATAAAAGAATGCTGAAAAATTTGATATAATGAAGGATAAATAAATTGATGAAAAGTGGAAGAAATGCTCGATAAAATTGTCATTCATGGAGCGCGTGCTCATAATTTAAAAAATATTGATGTTGAAATCCCTCGAGATAAGCTGGTTGTGGTCACTGGTCTGTCAGGTTCTGGGAAATCGAGCTTAGCCTTTGATACTCTCTATGCAGAAGGGCAAAGACGCTATGTAGAGAGTTTGTCAGCCTATGCTCGCCAGTTTTTAGGAAATATGGAAAAACCCGATGTGGACTCGATTGATGGCCTAAGTCCAGCCATTTCCATTGACCAAAAAACAACCAGCAAAAATCCGCGGTCAACGGTTGGAACGACTACAGAAATCAACGATTACTTACGTCTTCTCTATGCTCGTGTGGGGACTCCCTACTGTATCAATGGCCATGGAGCGATTACGGCTTCTTCGGTCGAGCAGATTGTAGACCAAGTTTTGGAATTGCCGGAGCGTCAACGCTTGCAAATCTTAGCGCCTATTGTTCGTAAGAAAAAGGGCCAGCATAAGAACATCATCGAAAAGGTGCAAAAAGACGGCTATGTCCGGGTGCGGGTGGATGGTGAAATCTTTGATGTGACAGAAGTCCCAGAATTATCCAAAAGCCAACAGCACACAATTGAGGTTGTCGTAGACCGGATTGTCATCAAAGATGGCATTCGGTCCCGTCTCTTTGATTCGGTCGAAGCGGCCCTTCGGATCGCAGATGGCTACGTGGTTATCGATACCATGGACGAAAATGAACTGCTCTTTTCAGAGCATTATGCTTGCCCGGTTTGTGGCTTTACCGTCCCTGAGTTGGAACCTCGTCTCTTTTCATTTAATGCTCCCTTTGGCTCTTGTCCAGATTGTGATGGACTGGGGATCAAGCTAGAGGTGGACTTGGATTTGGTTGTTCCAGATGCTAGCAAGACTCTCCGTGAAGGAGCGCTTGCACCCTGGAATCCAATCTCTTCTAACTATTATCCTCAGATGTTGGAGCAGGCCATGATCCAGTTTGGGATTGATATGGACAAGCCATTTGAAGACTTGTCTCCAGAAGAGCGACACTTGGTTTTCTATGGTTCTGAGGGAAAGGAATTCCATTTCCATTATGAGAATGAATTTGGTGGGGTTCGCGATATTGACATTCCTTTTGAAGGGGTCGTTACCAATATCAATCGCCGTTACCACGAAACGTCTAGTGACTTTACTCGCAATCAGATGTTGTCCTACATGAATGAATTGACTTGTGTCACCTGCCATGGGTATCGCTTGAATGACCAGGCCTTGTCTGTCCGAGTAGGAGGAGAGAGGGGGCTACATATTGGGCAAATCTCTGACTTGTCCATTGAGGACCATCTCAAAGTGGTAGCTGATCTCAAATTAACCAAGAATGAGGAGACCATTGCTCGACCGATTCTCAAAGAAGTCAAGGATCGTTTGACCTTCTTGAACAATGTTGGCTTGAGCTATCTGACCCTGTCTCGCTCGGCCGGGACTCTATCTGGGGGAGAGAGTCAGCGGATTCGCTTGGCGACCCAGATCGGCTCCAACCTCTCAGGTGTCCTCTATATCCTGGATGAGCCTTCGATCGGTCTTCATCAGCGGGACAATGACCGCTTGATTGCCAGCCTCAAGAAGATGCGTGATTTGGGCAATACCTTGATTGTCGTCGAACACGATGAGGATACCATGAGAGAGGCTGATTACCTGATCGACGTCGGTCCAGGAGCCGGTGTCTTTGGAGGCGAGATTGTTGCGGCTGGAACACCGAAGCAGGTAGCACGCAATAGCAAATCCATCACCGGTCAGTACCTCTCTGGAAAACGGGCTATCCCCGTACCAACGGAACGGCGGGTAGGTAACGGTCGCTTTATCGAATTGACAGGGGCTGCTGAAAATAACTTAAAAGAGGTGACAGCGCGCTTCCCGCTGGGTAAATTCATTGCTGTTACTGGCGTTTCTGGCTCAGGGAAGTCCACCTTGGTCAACAGTATTCTGAAAAAAACGCTGGCGCAAAAATTGAATCGCAATTCAGAGAAACCAGGGAAATACAAAACCATTTCAGGCGTCGAGCACATTGATCGACTGATTGATATCGACCAAAGTCCGATTGGCCGCACTCCACGCTCCAATCCAGCTACCTATACAGGTGTATTTGACGACATTCGCGATCTCTTTGCTCAAACCAATGAAGCCAAGATTAGAGGCTACAAAAAAGGCCGCTTTAGTTTCAACGTCAAAGGTGGACGGTGTGAGGCTTGTTCGGGAGATGGTATTATCAAGATTGAGATGCATTTCCTACCGGATGTCTATGTACCGTGTGAAGTCTGCCATGGGCGACGCTACAACAGTGAAACCTTAGAAGTTCACTATAAAGAAAAGAATATCTCCCAGATTTTGGACATGACCGTCAATGATGCGGTGGATTTCTTTAAACATATTCCAAAGATTAATCGCAAATTACAAACCATCAAGGATGTCGGCTTGGGCTATGTGACCTTAGGACAACCGGCAACGACACTTTCAGGAGGAGAAGCCCAGCGGATGAAGTTGGCTTCTGAGCTTCATAAACGTTCGACAGGTAAGTCTTTTTATATTTTGGATGAGCCGACAACAGGTCTTCATACCGAAGACATCTCTCGTTTGCTCAAGGTCTTGGAACGCTTTGTGGATGATGGCAATACCGTTTTGGTCATTGAGCACAACTTGGATGTCATTAAGACAGCGGACCATATCATCGACTTAGGCCCTGAAGGTGGAGTCGGTGGTGGTACCATTATTGCGACAGGAACACCAGAAGAGGTAGCTAGCAACCCAGCTAGTTTTACAGGACAGTATTTGAAAGGGAAATTACAATGAACCAACGAATTACAAATCTACGAACTAAAATGAAGGCACAGGATTTAAAAGCTGTCCTCATTAACAACTTAAAAAATGTTTACTATTTGACCAATTTCTGGGGATCAAATGGGACTGTTTTGGTGACAGAAGAGCGCGTGGTCCTCTTTACAGATTCTCGCTATACCATTCATGCCCATGCGACTTGTTTCCCCTTTGTGGAGATTGTTGAAACCCGCAATGAATTGGAAGAAGCGGCAAAAATAGTCAAAGATGCAGCGATCCAAGAACTTGGCTTTGAGGATGAGATTACAGTTGCCTATCATACTCGTCTGGCGACAGTTTTCTCAGGAGTCTCTCTAAGAGCCTTGTCTGATTTTGTGATGGAGTTTCGTTTGATTAAAGATGAGACAGAAGTGGCAACCATCCGCAAGGCCTGCAGTATTTCAGATCAAGCCTTCCTAGATGTGCTGGAGTTTATCAAGGTTGGGCAAACAACAGAGTTAGAAGCGGCGACCTTCCTGGATTTCAGAATGCGGGAATTGGGGGCTTCAGGTGTATCCTTTGATATCATCTCCGCTGCGGGAGAGCGCTCTGCTATGCCCCATGCGACTCCAAGTGATCGCATCATCTCCCCTGGGGATGCCTTGACTTTGGACTTTGGCTGTCTCTATAACCATTACGTCAGTGATATGACCCGGACCATTTATGCAGGTCATGTCAGCGACAAGGAAAGAGAAATTTACGAAACGGTCTTGAAAGCCAACCAAGCTCTCATTTCTGAAGCTAAGGCTGGACTCGGTTTCCGTGAGTTTGATAAAATTCCTCGAGACATTATCGAGGCTGCAGGATACGGCCAGTACTTTACTCATGGAATTGGCCATGGAATTGGCTTGGACATCCATGAAGAGCCTTATTTCAGTCAAACTTCCAAAGAAGTTATCAAGGCCGGCATGGTCTTGACAAATGAGCCAGGGATCTATATTGAAGGCCTGTCTGGTGTTCGGATTGAAGATGATCTCCTGATTACGGAAACCGGTTGTGAAGTCTTGACCTTGGCACCGAAAGAATTGATTGTGATCTAAGGAAATTTGCAGAGACAGATTTGAGAAATCTGAGCATTTGTGATAGAATAAAGAGTAATATATTTTTAAAAAGAGGTATGAAAACATGATTGAAGCAAGTAAGTTGAAAGCTGGTATGACTTTTGAAACAGCTGATGGAAAATTGATCCGCGTTTTGGAAGCGAGCCACCACAAACCAGGTAAAGGAAACACGATCATGCGTATGAAATTGCGTGATGTTCGTACTGGTTCAACTTTTGATACAAGCTACCGTCCAGAAGAAAAATTTGAGCAAGCTATTATTGAAACTGTACCAGCTCAATACTTGTATAAAATGGATGACACAGCTTACTTCATGAATACTGAAACATATGACCAATATGAAATTCCTGTTGTCAATGTTGAGAACGAATTGCTTTACATCCTTGAAAACTCAGAAGTGAAAATTCAATTCTACGGAAGCGAAGTGATTGGGGTGACGGTTCCTACAACTGTTGAATTGACAGTTGCTGAAACTCAACCATCTATTAAAGGTGCTACAGTTACAGGTTCTGGTAAACCAGCTACAATGGAAACAGGTCTTGTGGTAAACGTTCCAGACTTCATCGAAGCAGGACAAAAATTGATTATCAATACAGCTGAAGGAACTTACGTTTCTCGTGCCTAATCAGCTCTAAAAAAATAGGTCTGATAGAAAGGAACTTCTATGGCAACTGAACAATACGGCGAAATCGTCATTGCACCTCGCGTGCTAGAAAAAATTATTGCGATTGCGACTGCAAAAGTAGATGGTGTTCATTCTCTTGAAAACAAGAGTGTATCGGATAGCCTTTCAAAACGTGCTCTTGGACGTGGGGTTTACCTTCGTACACAAGAAGATGGTCAAATCTCTGTTGATATTTACCTCTATCTAGAGTATGGTGTAGCAGTCCCTAAAGTAGCTGTTGCGATCCAAAAAGCAGTAAAAACAGCTGTCTACAATATGGCAGATGTGACCTTGGATGATGTCAATATCCATGTGGTTGGGATCGTGACTGAAAAAGCAGCGAAACCTGATTTGAAAGATTTGTTTAATGAGGATTTCCTCAATGACTGATATTTTATTTGAATCACGTCGTGATCTACGGGAGCGTGCCTTTCAAGCTCTAATGAGTTTAGAGTACGAAGGGGATGTTGTAGAAGCGTGCCGATTTGCTTTTACTCATGACAAAGAGGAGACTGACCAGGAAGTGGAAATTCCAGCTTTTTTACTCAATTTGGTATCTGGTGTTCGTCAATCAAAGGATGAATTGGATCAACAGATTGCCCAACACTTGAAAACTGGATGGACCGTCGAACGTTTGACTCTAGTGGAGAAAAACATTCTTCGTTTGGGTGTGTTCGAAATCACTTCCTTTGATACCCCTCAGCTGGTTGCAGTGAATGAAGCAATTGAATTAGCTAAAACATTTTCAGATGAAAAATCTGCTCGGTTTGTGAATGGTGTCTTAAGTCAATTCGTAACGGAAGCAGAATAAGATAGAAAAGAAACCACCTCCGAGGGTGGTTTCTTTTTGTGTATAGAGCTTTGCTTGATCATGATAAGGAAAAAGACTGGTACAAAAGTCCGGCCTCTTAATTGACTTTGGATTGTCTAACAAGACGCAGTGGTTGAGTGGGCTCTACTACGCTGATTTTATCAGCTTTTACAGCCCTACTCAACTGTGCGGAGGTGGGACGACGAAATCAAATTCTAACGAATTACCGATTTCTGTCCCACTCTCTTTTAAACACTTTTACCGGGTAAAACACTAACAGGGAGAAAATAGCCTGTTGTTTTTACGTCTTTTCCTTCAATTTTTTGAAGAAGAAGGTCGACCGTCAGACGAGCAATCTCTTGTAAGGGTTGCTTGATGGTGGTGAGACGGGGGAAATAATTTTCAATAAAGTAGGTCCCATCGTAGCCAATGATCTTCAGGTCCTCCGGAATAGCAATGCCGAGTTCGTCAGCGATTTTCATTACCAAAATAGCCGTTAGATCGTCAGACGCAAAGATAGCATCCGGTTTCTGCTGGGTCAAGATGGACTTGATTTCCATTTCTTTGCGAATAGGTGAATAATCACTGGAAACATTGATAATTTGTGCTTCTGGCAGAACTGAAGCAAAGCCTGCGTGGCGAAGACCGGTTGGGGAGTTAGAATTGTCATTACCTGTAATCATGATAATCTTTTTTGCCCCTGTCTTGGCAAGGGTTTCCGCAGCAAGGACGCCACCAGCGTAGTTATCCGACGAGACGACAGGGATCTCAGGGGAGAGGTTCCTGTCAAAGGCGATGATAGGAGCTGCGACTCGGTTGTAATCTTCAATCCCTAGATTATGACTACCAGAAATAATACCATCCACTTGATTGGCTTCTAGCATTTCGATGTATTCACGTTCTTTTTCCGAATCATGCTCGCTATTACAAATAATGGTTTTATACCCATGTTTAAACAGTTCTTCTTCCAGTTTATCGATTAATTCTGCATAGAAGACATGGCTGATTTTTGGGAAGATTAAGCCGATTAACTTGGCTGATTTTCCTTGTAGGCTCCGAGCGATCGTATTCGGCTTGTAGCCCAATTCTCTCATGGCCTCTTTAACTTTTGAGACAGTTTTTTCAGATAAATAGCCCTTTTTGTTAATGACTCGTGAAACTGTCGTGGGGCTGACGCCAGCTAATTTGGCGACATCAGTGAGCTTTGCGACCATAGTCTAGTTCGTAGTATGTTCCAGTAGGTGTTCCGGATTTGATCAAGATACCAGTTTGATCAGCATGCGGGAAGACGCGACCAGAGAATACCTTTTCTCCTTTGTTGATAAAGATTTCAAAAATCGAGTTATCGATGAAAATTGTAGCAGTTGTAGCTTGGTTTTCGATCGGGCAAGTACGAGTAGTTCCAAACTCTTGGGCATACTGTTCGCCAGCTTGGCTACGGTCGACAATGATTTGGCCATTTGCAATATCAAAAGTAATAGAAAGTCCTTTGCCTTCTTTATCGGCTAGGAGAACAATCTCATTTTTGCTATTGGCTTCAAAGGCTAATTCTAACTCGTAGCAATTATTGGTTGTTTCCTTGTTTGTAAACTCGGAAGAAGTGGAGCGGAGCTCTTTTACAGCTTCGACCGGATATTGATAAAGTTTACCGTCCTGAATAGTTAGCTCTTTGACCAAAGAGAAGGCTCCTTGGTGGTCATAGCGATCGGATGGGTATGCGACATCTGGTAAACCTAACCAGCTAACCGTTAAGGCTCTTCCATCAGGAGTGTTGAAGCCTTGAGTTGCATAGGCTTCGAAGCCGTAGTCCAAGTTGCGCAATTCAGATACGTCAACGAGACGAGCTTGTTCAGGATCAAAAGAAGCCCCAATCTTATACATATTTGGATAGATATTGTCGTAGTCGAGGACTGCTTTGTCCAAACCTTGAGGGCAATAAAGAAGGACAGGTTGCTCGCCGACGAAGACCAAGTTAGGACACTCCATCATATAAGCTGTACGATCATTGTTGAAATCAAGATCGCCTACTTCAACCCAGTTGGTATAATCGTTATTCACCGCTTTGTAAAGGCGAACGAACCCTTTTCTCTCAAGGTCTTGACCACCGACGATGGCATAGTATTGATCTTTGAATTTAAAAATTTGTGGGTCGCGGAAATGATCGGTGGCATCCTCTGGTTGATCAATGAGGATTTGGTCGATTTTTTCGAGGTTTCCAGCCTGGTCTAAGAGGGCTCCGATTTGGTAGGGATGACGGATCCAGTTCTCGTCTCGTACATTTCCTGTATAGAATAAGAAAAGTTTGTCATCGAATTGCATAGCCGAACCAGAATAGGCTCCATGGCTATCCAAAGGTGTGTCTGGTAAAACCTTAAGACCAGTTTCTTTAAAATGAACTAAATCATCACTTTCCAGTTGTACCCAAGACTTCAATCCGTGAGCGGCTCCAAAGGGAAAGTTCTGGTAAAAGAGAATCCATTTACCATTAAAATAGGAGAAACCATTCGGGTCATTTAAAAGGCCAGTTTTGGGTTCGACATGGTAATGAGTATGCCAAGGAGAATTAGCCATGTTTTCTTTTATTTGTTTCTTTTCTTCTTCGGTCCAGTCTTCATACTGTTTGTACCGAAGTTCTGTTGTCCATTCCATTTGACTCCTCCAAAATTTTTCTTACTTCCATAGTACCGATTTCTATAAAAAAAAGCAAGACTTTGACCAAAGAATTGAGAAAAAATGTCAAACGTTTATCATAAAATATCGGAGCGAAGGCTAAATATAGTTTATGAAAACAAATGAAAGAATGAAAATTTTTGAAAATCCAAAAACTGGATAATAGCTATAGTACATAGCGGAAGGGTGTTTAGCTAAATGAAAATAAAAAGAGCTTCTTTCAAACATTCAAAAATCGCAAATAAACATCAAAAACTTTCTGCAAAACGGTTGACATATTCTTGATACATGGTACAATTAAATGCGTAGAGACGGGTGAACCGTTTTCAAAACAATAAAAAATAAGGAGATTTTTGCAAATGTCAAATACAGAAATTGCAAAAAAAGTCGTCGATGCAATCGGTGGAGTTGAGAACGTTAGCAGTGTTGCTCACTGTGCGACTCGTCTTCGCGTGATGGTCAAAGATGAATCAAAAATCAACAAAGATGTTGTTGAGAACATTGAAAAAGTACAGGGAGCTTTCTTTAACTCAGGTCAATACCAAATCATCTTTGGTACTGGTACTGTAAATAAGATCTACGATGAAGTAGTAGCTCTAGGCTTGCCAACTTCTTCAAAAGATGAAATGAAAGCTGAAGCAGCGAAACAAGGAAATTGGTTCCAACGCGCAATCCGTACCTTCGGAGATGTTTTTGTCCCAATTTTGCCAGCAATCGTTGCAACTGGTTTGTTTATGGGAATTCGTGGTGCTATTGCTCAAGACCAAGTATTGGCTTTGTTTGGTACTACAGCAGACGCATTTAAATCTACAGATTTCTATACCTATTCAACAATTTTGACAGATACTGCGTTTGCCTTCTTCCCAGCCTTGATTTCATGGTCTGCGTTCCGAGTGTTTGGAGGAAATCCTGTTCTTGGGATTGTAATTGGTTTGATGATGGTTAGTCCGACAC
>CABREZ010000055.1 GCA_902470035.1 uncultured Streptococcus sp.
CAATAAAGCCTGATAAGCCCTGTGATGCCCGTCTGTAATCAAGAAGCAATTTCCAAACGCAAGAATACTAATTGGATCCACATTGATGATTTCCGCCGATTGATCAAGCATCTGGATATCATGTAACTTCTTTTCTGATAAATATAGTTGGGTCGGATGAAGATCTGTTATTTTGATTTTCAATTCTTTCTCCTCTACCAAGAGTAAAATAAGCTGGTCCTGGGCACTGGTGAACATTTTTAAAGGTCAGGATTTAAAGACCTGCCAAAGCCAAATTCCTCTGCCATTCTTGTTATTCAATTTGTTTTTATTCGATGACTTGTCCAGCTTCTTTCAAGACAGATTCTGGAATGGTAATGCCTAATTCTTCTGCCACTTTTTTGTTGATGACAGATTTACCATCTGTAAAGATTTCGACTGGTGTATCCGCTGGTTTTTGACCTTTCAAGATTTTCGCAGCCATTTTACCAGTTGCAACTCCAAGATCATGTTGGTCGACAACGACTGAACCTAAACCACCAGCTTCGACCATGGCTGTCGCACTTGGGAAGATTGGTTTTTTAGCTGTTTTGTTTGCTTCGACTACCGTTGTGAAGGCTGAAGCGATGGTGTTGTCAATTGGAACCCAGATGGCATCTACTTTACCAGTCATGACAGAAACCGTTGAAGCAATTTCATTTGTAGAAGGGACTGAATAAGGAACCACCTTGTAGCCTGCTTTTTCAGCCAATTTTGTAAATTCTTCTACTTGCGTTTTAGAATTATCTTCACTGGTTGAGTAAAGAACCCCGATTGTTTTGACGTTTGGAGTCAATTCTTTGATCAATTTCAATTGTTGCTCCGTTGGATTGTGGTCAGATACCCCTGTGATATTGCCACCTGGTTTTTTCAAATCTTTGACCAAGTTTGCACCGACTGGATCGGTGATGGCTCCCATGACAATTGGTTTGTCTTTAGTTGCACTGGCCAAACCTTGAGCAGATGGTGTTGCGATTCCGATCAAGACATCATTGTTGTTTTGAACCAGTTGCTTACTCATGGTTGCGACCTTGTTTTGGTCCCCTTCCGCATTGAGGAAGTCGATTTCAACCTGATCCTTGTCATAGCCTTCTTCTGCCAAGCCATCTAGAATCCCTTTGTAGATTTCGTCTAACGATGGGTGGCTGACCAACTGCAAGACACCTACTTTTACCTTTTTAGTTCCATCTGTTTTATTCGCATCATTTTTATTTGTCAACATAGGATAGAGCACTGCTGCCAAAATAACAGCTAGTAAAGCACCAATCATTCCCAATACACGTTTGTTTTTCATATTATTTACCTCAATCATTTGTTTTTTCGTTTTCTTGTATCTTTGTTAGAGACTGAGTCGCCATCGTTTCTTCATCTTCTTTTCTCCCTTCTTTCTTGAAACAAAAAACACGCCCACACATAGCTAAAGCTATGTGAGGACGTGTCATCGCGGTGCCACCTCACTTATGGGAAAATGGATAAAATCCTCCCACATCTCTGTCTTGTCTAGCAACAAGTTGCACGATAAGGTGTGCCGACCGAATTTTTATTGTTTCAAATTCATCTCATCATTAGTCCAATTTCATAAATGTCCACTACCCACTTTCACCAACCGTGAGCTCTCTAATAAATTTTCATTTACTACTTTTCTAATTGAATCCATTGTAAATGTTTCTGTAAGCCTTGTCAATACTTTTTTATGTTTTTTTTGAAAACGTTCGGCATTTCCTGAAAATTTTTTCCTAGTGAGTTTGTTTTTACCAGATGTTTACCCTTCTTCTTCCTAGGTTTTCAGGCACTTTTTTGATATAATTTACTAGAACTAGTCTAGAATGTTGAGGAAACCCATGTCTTTTGATGGATTTTTTTTACACCATATGGTGCAAGAATTACAAAGCGAACTCTTAAATGGTCGCATCCAAAAAATTAACCAACCCTTTGAACAAGAGTTGGTTTTACAAATTCGTAGCAACCGCAAGAATCAAAAACTCTTACTCTCTTCTCACTCTGTTTTTGGACGGATCCAACGGACCCAGACTAACTTCGAGAATCCTGCTTTTCCCAATACCTTTATCATGGTCATGCGCAAGTATCTCCAAGGAGCAGTCATTGAGCAGATCCAGCAAGTGGAGAATGACCGGATTTTAGAAATTGCCGTCTCCAATAAAAATGAAATTGGAGATGATATCTCTGTGACTTTGATTATTGAAATCATGGGCAAGCACAGCAATATCATTCTTCTGGACAAGGCGACAGGAAAAATTATCGAAGCAATCAAACATGTTGGCTTCTCTCAAAATAGCTACCGGACCATTTTGCCAGGCTCGACCTATCTAGCTCCTCCAAAAACCGATGCGGTCAACCCTTTTACAATCAAGGACGAAGCATTATTCGCCTTTCTCCATCGGGAAGAGTTGACACCTAAAAACCTTCAAACTCATTTCCAGGGTCTTGGTAGAGATACTGCTCAAGAATTGGCCAGTCGATTAGAAACTGGAGAAAAATTAAAAACCTTCCGAGCATTCTTTGAAGCTCCAACAGATCCTCGTCTAACGAAAAAATCCTTTGCTGCTCTCGCTTTTGCAGATAGCCAAGAGGAGACCTTTGAGACCTTATCGGATCTACTCGACCACTATTACTTGGATAAGGCCGAGCGCGACCGAGTCCAACAACAAGCTGGAGAACTCATCCGCAAGGTGGACAATGAACTAGAAAAAAACCGGAAAAAGTTGGCCAAACAGGAAGCTGAACTAGTAGCGACAGAAAATGCCGAAGACTTCCGGCAAAAAGGGGAGCTTCTCACCACCTTCCTCCATCAAGTCCCAAATGATCAAGATCAGGTCACCTTGGACAACTACTATACCAACCAACCCATCACCATTGCCTTGGATAAGGCCTTGACCCCTAGCCAAAATGCGCAACGCTACTTCAAGCGTTACCAGAAGTTAAAAGAAGCTGTTAAACATTTGACCTCTCTCATCCAGGAAACCAAGGAAACCATCTCCTACCTGGAAACAGTCGAAACAGCTCTAACCCAAGCCAGCCTTTCTGAAGTCGCCGAGATTCGAGAAGAGCTGATCCAAACAGGCTTTATCAAACGACGCAACCGAGAAAAGATCCACAAACGCAAAAAACCAGAGAAGTATTTAGCTTCTGACGGAAAAACCATTATCTTGGTCGGCCGAAACAATCTTCAAAACGAAGAATTGACCTTTAAGATGGCTAAGAAAGATGAACTCTGGTTCCACGCCAAGGATATTCCAGGTAGTCACGTGGTTATTACTGGTAACCTCAATCCTTCAGATGAGGTCAAGACGGATGCAGCTGAGCTAGCGGCCTATTTCTCTAAGGGACGCCTCTCTAATCTGGTCCAAGTCGACATGATTGAAACCAAGAAACTTAACAAACCGACCGGAGGAAAACCTGGCTTTGTAACCTATACCGGTCAGAAAACCCTACGGGTCACCCCTGAAGAAGAAAAAATCAAATCCATGCGCATCAGCGAGTAGACAACATAAAAGGACTGAGAATCATCTCAGCCTTTTTGGTTTATTCTGATTTGTGAATATCCTCTTTGACCTGGTCAACATTGAACTTGGCAAAGAGATACTGGCGGTCCTGGACAGGGAAGCGTTGATCCAATTGATCAATGGCCCCAACTTCAACAATCCCTTCTTTGATGACAAAATCCATGACATGACCTCCGAAGGTATGGTCATCTGAGATAAAGTGGAGGTGATAGCCTGCTACACTGACCCCATGAAACATCTCTGGTGTCCAAAAACCAACAATGGTTCCTGTAACATTTTCTCGCGTAAATTCTGGCTGATGGGTCGCCACGTCTGCAAATTTGGTTTCCGATGTTGATTTTGGAATCATGCGCACATGCATTTTGGCGAATTCTCCGTGAATCTTAATTGAACGAAACAAATTTTCACCATCGTAATATGATTCAATGCGAGCCTCTAATTCCTCGTCTGTCATTTCAAAGCGTTGCCGAAAAATCACTTCGGCCTGATGGGGAACGATGGCCGCATAGGGAACTGTCGCATCCGGGGCCACTTCCACAATCTCTGGCTCTTCTCCTGATCCCTTAGCTTGATAGGCCTTGCCATCTAGGACAATTAATTCGCCATCAATTGAGTCCAGGGTCCCAATTCCTAGATCTCCGTGCTCTAGTAATTCTTTAATGGTAAAGGATCCTCCATAGAGACCTGCCATCAAAGCCCCCAAGGTATTGTATTGAAACAATTTCACCGGTTCCATTATCTTCTCCCTCATTCATCTTGTCTTCTTTTTAGCCCTTCCAGTATACCATATTCTCAAGGACAATAACAGAAAGACTGATTAAAAAAGAGCGGGTCAGAACAATGATGCACACTTGTTCGGATTCCCGCCCTTCAAGGCTCAAATAGTTAATCTTCTAATAGGCTCTCATAGAAAGCTTGCATTTGCCCATCATCTGGGACTAGCTGCAAATAGCCTTCTGCCACTTCCCGGGCTTTTGCGATTTGTCCCAACTCTCTCAAGAGGTAACTATAGCTTTCTAAGTACTCTGGATTTTCTTTCAAATCTGGGTAGAGCTCTTCATAGATTGGAGCCGCTTTTTCAACCTCTTCGAGTGCTACCAAGGCACGAGCGATATTCCAACGGGTGACGACATTTTCCACTTCCACTTCTTGCCATTCAAGGACGTCTTCATAGCGTTCCTGTTCCAAATATAGAGTTGTTAGGCGAAGGGCGATATCTTCAAGATCCTCAGCAACTTCTTTGGCTTCTAACAAATACTTCTCTGCTTTTTCTGGCTGGTGCAACTCGTAGGCCAATTGGGAGGCTAGAAGGAGGAGATAAGCGTCAAAAGGATTCTTTTGGATCCCTTGCTCTGCTATTGCTAGCGCTGTTTCTCGGTCATTCTCAGCTTGTAGAGCCAAGGCATAACCATATTCATACCCTTCGAAGTCTGGCGACAGTGTATCGATCTGCTTGAAGTAGATCAGAGCACGTTGATACTCTTCTCGGTCATAAAGAAGGGTTGCCAATTCATAGGCAATCTGGTCATCAAACTCGATTTCCAAAGCTTTTTCTAAAAACTCAATGGCAGACTCAAACCGACCCAGATTGGCATAAGCATAGCCAATCCGCTGGTAGGTGGAAATGCCTGTTTCTTCTAAAATGAATCTGTTATCTAACTGAGCATACTCTTGAATGGCTTCTTGGTAATTTTCGAGTTCTAGATCAATCTCTGCCAAGCCTAGTTGAATAATAGGGTCATCTGAAAGACTTGCAGCTTCCATCAGCTTTTCCCGAGCCACATCTGCCAAACCCTCACTTTGGTAGAGATCTGCCTTGACCAAGAGACTAGCCAGGTACCACTCCGAACTTTCCGGGATTTCTTCCAAATAAGCAAAGGCTTCTTCCATTAGGCCATCTTCCGCTACAATGGTCGCTAGACTCAGATAGACCTCTGGATAATCATCTTTCAGATGCAAGTAAGTTTGTTTTGCTTCAGGGTAAAACCCGATACTTTCAAAATACTGGCCCAATTCTAACAAGGTTTCTGAATCATCTTCTAGAAAAGCCTTATCCAAATAAGCCGGCAGACGATCTAGCTCTTGGTTCTCAATTGCTTCTAGGATTTTTTGACTATTCTTCACTTTGAATTTCCTCAACTTCGTCTTCTTCGTACAAGCCACTGACTTCTTTGTACCATTCAAATAGAGCACTGATGACGACCTTGGCGGAAGCGTAAACCGGGATTCCTAAGAAGACACCCCAGATTCCAAACATAGAGCCAGAAGTAATCAATACAAACAGGATGGTAATTGGGTGGATATTGAGCTGACTACCCAAGACAAGTGGAGAAACGAAACGTCCCTCGATGGTTTGCTCAACAATAAAGACAATGACGACTTTGACAAACATTTCTGGTCCTGCTACCAAACCCAAGACTAAGGCTGGGAGCATGGCCAAGAAGCTACCCAAGTATGGAATCAAGTTCAGGAAACCAGCGGTTACACCAAGTGTCACAGCATAACGAAGTCCAATGATCTTAAACAAAAGAATGAACATTAAGGCCACAATGATGGCAACTGTGATCTGACCTC
This sequence comes from uncultured Streptococcus sp., assembly GCA_902470035.1. Classification (GTDB taxonomy): domain Bacteria; phylum Bacillota; class Bacilli; order Lactobacillales; family Streptococcaceae; genus Streptococcus. The sequence goes on from CABREZ010000055.1 coordinate 6,117, forward strand.
TGACATAATTGGCCAATTGGGTATTGACATCAGACAGGACTTTGCCTGCTGATTTACGAATCTTGGTTGGTAAGAAACGGATAATTTGCCCTTTCAAATTCTTCCCATCTCTCAATAGATAGAAGACGATAAAAGGCATAATAATCAAAGCGATAATGACTTGAGAGGCGACAGCAATCAGATTGCTGACCCAGTTGACTGCACGGGCAGAGAAGGAACTCGCCCAACTGGTAATATTTTGCGACAATTGGCTGGTCCATTCATCCAGTTGAGGCTTAATTTCTGGCGACACTTTGTTGTCTAAGAAATCATCAATAGTCATATTGGCCTTTTCCAAGTAGTCTGGTAGATTATGCATGAAGCTAAGAACTTGACGCTGGATAGCTGGAATAGCGACAGCCAAGCCCCATAAAATGAGAAGAGCAATCAAGATAAAGACGATAGAAATCGCAATAATCCGCTTAACTCGATGCCTTTCCAAAAAGTCGACAATTGGATTTAACAAATAATAGAGGAGCCCTGAAATAATGACAGGCAGCATGACCGCTGCTCCAAACTCTAACAGCGGTGTAAAAATAAAACTAATCTTGCTCAGAACTAAAATATTCAATCCCATCAGCAAGGCTACTAGGAAAACAGTAATGGCCTTATTATCAACAAACCATTTAAAAAACCAGGATAAACTAAAATCTTTTTCTTTATGTTCCACAGGAATCTCCTTCGTTTTCAATCTGTTTTTATTTTAGCATTTTTAGTCTATAATTTCACGATAGAGCTAAACATGAGCTGGTTTTTGTTCCTAACCTCCTCAATCCTTCACCTAATCGTTTTCCATCCCCTTCTTTTCTGATATAATGGAGCTATCAACAAAGTCGAGGTGCATGTGATGCAAGATATTTATTTCGGAACCTATACCAAACGAGAATCTAAAGGAATTTATAAGGCTTCCTTTGATGAGAGAACTGGACAGCTAAGGGATTTGCAACTAGTCGCTCAAGAGCCAAATCCAACCTATCTCGCTTTTTCAAAAGCTGGTTTCTTATACAGTGTAGGTGCGGACCAAAATCTTGGTGGCATTGCGAGCTTTAACCCTGACCACCAGTTGATGAATCACGTCGTCGAGGAAGGCGCCCCCCTCTGCTATGTATCTGTTGACGAGGAACGGGGCTTGGTCTATGGTGCCAACTACCACAAGGGACAAGTCCTCTCTTATCGCATCCATGAGGATGGGCATTTGACCTTGGTCGATCAAGCGACTCATCAGGGTTCTGGACCTCACGCAAACCAAGCCAGTCCCCATGTTCACTATGCAGATCTCACTCCTGATAAACTGCTCATCACTTGTGATTTAGGTACTGATCAAGTAGTGGTCTACCAAGTCGATGATTTTGGGCAACTGATGGAAGCTCAAACCTACCAAACTGCTCCAGGTGCTGGTCCGCGTCATATCATTTTCCATTCTCATTACAAGACAGCTTACCTGATTAATGAATTAAACGCCACCATCAATGTCCTTTTCTATGATGGACTTGGCTACTTTGAACATTTCCAAACCATCTCCACTCTACCAGAAGATTATGAAGGCCAAAAATGGGCTGCTGCTATTCGCCTCTCCGAGGATGGGAGATTCCTCTATGCCTCAAATCGAGCTCATAACTCCATTGCAGTCTATGAAATCTTGGCAGATGGTAGCCTAGTGCTTCTTGAAATCGTTCCAACCAATGGACTCAATCCACGTGATTTCATTCTTAGTCCAAACCAAGAATATCTTATTGCAGTCCATCAAGATTCAGACAATGCCACTGTTTTTAAACGCGATAAAGCAAGTGGTAGATTGACTGAATTGAGCCATGATTTCTACGTACCAGAGGCGGTTTGTGTCCTCTTCAACTAACAATCAAAACACTTGCTAGTATGGTTGAAAAATGATTAAATAGTGATAAAATAAATAGTTTATAGGAGAAACCTCATGAACCCAATGGATTTGTTTAACCAAGTCAAAGAAATGATCGAAAAGAAAGATTTCGATGCTGCTAAAAAATTTATCGATGACAACAAGGATAACCTTGGTGACTACTTAGAACAAGCGAAAGCTCTTGTTGCTGGAAACGATCTAGTAAGCGGCGCTGTTGATAAAATCAAAGGCTTGTTCTAATAAAACGATTCCTCAACTATCTAGTTGAGGATTTTTTCTTGGCTCAATAGCAAAAAAATCCTTGAGAAAGCTCAAGGATTTTTTTGTCTAGTAAACTAGCTTATTTTTTCAAGTTGTAGAATGATTTCAATCCACGGTATTCAGCTACTTCACCAAGTTGGTCTTCGATGCGAAGCAATTGGTTGTATTTAGCGATACGGTCTGTACGTGAAAGTGAACCAGTCTTGATTTGTCCTGCGTTAGTTGCAACTGCGATGTCAGCGATTGTTGAATCTTCAGTTTCACCTGAACGGTGTGATACAACGGCAGTGTAACCAGCTTCTTTAGCCATTTCGATAGCTTCGAAAGTTTCAGTAAGAGTACCGATTTGGTTAACTTTGATAAGGATTGAGTTAGCAGCACCTTCTTCGATACCACGTGAAAGGTAGTCAGTGTTTGTTACGAAGAAGTCGTCACCAACCAATTGAACTTTACCACCAAGACGTTCAGTAAGAGCTTTCCAACCGTCCCAGTCGTTTTCGTCCATACCATCTTCGATAGTGATGATTGGGTATTTGTTTACCAATTCTTCAAGGTAGTCGATTTGTTCAGCAGCAGTGCGGACAGCAGCTCCTTCACCTTCGAATTTAGTGTAATCGTAAACTTTACGTTCTTTATCGTAGAATTCTGATGATGCACAGTCAAATCCGATAAATACGTCTTTACCTGGAACATAACCAGCAGCTTCGATAGCAGCGATGATAGTTTCTACACCATCTTCAGTTCCGTCGAAACGAGGAGCGAATCCACCTTCGTCACCAACGGCAGTTTCAAGACCACGACCTTTAAGGATTTTCTTAAGTGCGTGGAAGATTTCAGCACCCCAACGAAGAGCTTC
>CABREZ010000056.1 GCA_902470035.1 uncultured Streptococcus sp.
TACTTTAAGAGCAAATATTACTCTTAATCAATCCTTCACTGATGAGGAAATAAAGAAAGCTGTACAGCAGTCAGGTTTAGAAAGTTATGTTTTAGAAAATGAATCTGGCTTACAAACTTTATGTGGCGAGAATGGCTCAAATCTATCTGGCGGACAAAAACAAAGACTTAGTATTGCGCGTGCCTTGATTCGAAAAACACCAATTTTATTATTGGATGAGGCTACTTCATCTTTGGATAATCAAGTAACTACTGAAATTGAAAGTTCAATCTTGGATATTCAAGATTTGACTGCACTTGTAGTAACCCACAAGTTGAATGAGAACATTTTGAAAAAATATGATAGAATTCTCTTTATGAAAGATGGCGTTATTGTTGAAGAAGGTTCTTTCAGTGATTTGATGGATAGGAGAGGTGAGTTTTATAGGTTGTTTGAGTTGAGTGTGTAATGATAATATATATTTCAAATACCAATATTACTAAATCGGATGAGCTCTACATAGAAAATCGTATCCCACTTAATTTTTTGAAAGAAGTGAGAAAATATAAATAGGTTCAAAACTAATTCATGTAACTTCGAAGAAGTTCACTGATGTCCGTACTCACACAAGGAAAGTTATTAAGAAGATTTATCTTCATGTTGAAATAACAGAAGGTTTTTTATAAAAAAATTATTACTAGCTAAAAATTAAAATTATTTTAAGCTATCTCTTTTATAGTAGAACTATCAAAAACACTTCCATCATGGGAATAGAAGGATGAATGATGAACATTCTTAAATTTATACGACCTGAAAAGCCATTAAAAGAGCTCAAATGGCATGATATCGCTATTGTGACTGCGATTATGTTTGGGCAGTTTATTGTCTGGTCTACAGAACTCTTCCTTGCCAGTCTTCAACCAGTTGCACAAACCGTTAGCACAGCCACGGAGATAGCTACCAATACAGCAACGGATGGGGCAGCCTACTCCAGTAACTTTACTTTACAGATTATCTTATTAGCCCTTGCCTTGGCTTACTTGCTTCTCCGGAATTTCGATTTTAAACAGCTTCCGGTTCGCTTTAAATGGTCCGTACTCTTTTGGGTGCCTTTGATCTTTGCCATTGTTGGTCTGTTTGGGGATATCGTAACAACGGTGAGTGGAGAGTACGATTACTTCAATATCAATCTCCTCCCTTATATCGATCCCATGCAGATTATTCACAAGTTCTTAGCGCTTAGTCCCATGGCGATTGCTTATGCCTTGCTCAATGGTTTCTACGAAGAGTTCTTCTTCTTGGGAGTCATGACATCTGTTAATCAGAAGTACAAGTGGTGGGCACTGGCTTATTCGACCTTGATTCGGATTTCCTTCCATACCTACCAAGGTTTGCTTTGGGCAGTGGTCATCGGAGTGATTTATGGACTCTTCTACTATGTCCTCTACAAGAAGGTGATCAAAAACCTCTTGCCATTCTTCCTCATGCATGCTTTGGCCGATATGTTTGGCTCTAGCATCCTCTATCTTTTAATCAACTGGGGAAGTTAAAAAAATAGTTGAAAAACTGGACATGTTGTCCGGTTTTTTTAACTGCTCTGAATCACCTGAATGATGGGAAAATCCCTGTAGAAAAGGCGCAAAGATGGTATAATAGAACTATCATTTTACAGGAATCATAACATTATGAAATTAGTCTATACAGATATTCGAACCCCTTTAACCCAGGTCTTGGTGGATGAGGCCAATCGCTTGGTTGAAGAAGGGAAGCGGGTCTTTTATATCGCACCCAACTCTCTATCTTTTGAGAAGGAGCGCAAAGTCTTGCAACTCCTAGACCAGAAGGCTTCTTTTGCCATCACCATTACGCGCTTTGCTCAGATGGCACGCTATTTTACACTTAATGAAAGCCACCAGCAGCAGTCGCTCGATGATATCGGTCTTGGCATGCTCTTTTTTAAGGTGCTTTCTCAGATGCCGGATGAAGAGCTCAAGGTTTATGCCCGTCTTAAGAAGGATCCTCAGTTTATCCAACAATTGATCCAGCTCTTTCATGAGTTGCAGACGGCCCAGATGACAGCATCCGACTTGGATGCCTTGCCAGATCAGGAAAAGAGAGAAGACTTGATCCATATCTTGAAGGCTGTTCAAGACCAGTTAGTTGCAGGTTCTTTTGAGTCTGAGTCTAAGTTGGCTAGTTTTGTCTCTCACCTTGTCAAGGGAGATTTGGATGAGGAGTTAAAAGACTTGGCTCTAGTGATTGACGGCTTTACCCGTTTCTCAGCCGAGGAGGACTACCTAGTTCATTTACTGCACGACAAGGGTGTCGAGATCATTATTGGGGCTTATGCCAGTGAGAAAGCCTATCGCTCGAGCTTTCGAGAGGGCAATCTCTACCAGGCTAGTGTCGACTTCCTGCTAGACTTGGCTAGGACCTACCAGGTCACGCCAAGCTACGTCGGTCAAGGAAAAGAGGATGCCTTTAGTCGTATGACGCGGATCTTGGAAGCTCGTTATGACTTTACAGAGGTAGAGGATGAGCTGTCTGATCAAGATCGAGAAGCAGTAGAGATTTGGACCTGTAACCATCAAAAGGAAGAATTAGAGGCTGTAGCCCGCTCCATTCGCCAGCGTCTGTATGAGGGAGCTCGTTACAAAGACATTCGAGTCCTCTTGGGGGATGTGGATGCTTATCAGCTCCAGCTCAAGACCATCTTTGACCAGTACCAGATTCCCTTCTATCTTGGAAAGAGTGAATCCATGGCCCAGCACCCCCTGGTCCAATGGGTGGAATCCTTGGACCGCCTTCGTCGCTATCGGTTTTTGACCGAGGATGTGGTCAATCTCTTGAAGACGGGGCTCTATGGGATGCTGACACGAGAGGACATTGACCATTTCGAACAATATGTTCGCTTTGCAGAGATCAAGGGTCTGGCTGCCTTTTCTCGTGACTTTACAGCCAACCACCAGGACAAATTTGACCTAGAGCGTCTCAATCAGATTCGCCAGCAGGTTATCGGTCCTCTGCAGAATTTATACAAGACCAAGAGCCAGACCAGCCAGGGGCTACTGAAGAAGTTTGCCCAGTTTTGTCAAGATGCCCGGTTGGCGCAAAATATGCAACAGTTAGCCAGTCGTGGCTCGGAACAGGAAATGGAACGCTATGACCAGGTGTGGAAGTCCTTTAGCCATGTGCTAGAACAATTTGCCCAGGTCTTTGATCAAATCAAGGTGACCTTAGATGATTTTCTTAGCCTTCTCTTGTCAGGGATCTTGTTGGCAAGTTATCGAACGGTCCCAGCGACTGTGGATGTAGTGACAGTCCAGTCCTATGATTTGATTGAGCCCTTATCAGCTCCTTATGTCTATGCCATTGGCTTGACCCAGGAGCGTTTCCCTAAGATTGCCAAGGACCAATCCTTGCTGACGGATGAGGAGCGTCAGGTCCTGAACCAAGCTTCAGACCAACAGGCTAATCTCCAAATTGCCAGTCAGGACAACTTACGGAAGAATCGCTTCGTCGCCCTATCTCTCTTCAATGCGGCCACCAAACAGCTGGTCCTGTCCAGCCCTATTTTAGTCAATGAAGTGGATGACAAGATGTCGCCATACTTGCTTGAGCTGACCAAGGAACCGCTCGGTCTACCTGTCATTCAGAAGAAGGCAAGGGCCTCTAGTGAAGATATGGGGTCTTACCAGGCCCTCTTAGCTCGACTGATTGAATTGCACCAGAGAGAAATTGACCAGGAGTTGAGCAAGGAAGAAGCGACCTTCTGGGCAGTTGCCATTCGCGTCCTTCGGAAGAAATTAGCTTCAGAAGGCTTGCACATTCCGCAAATCAGCCACAGCTTGACGACCAAGGTCTTAGAGGATGAGACGCTGGAAGTCCTTTATCCAAAAGGACAGGCTCTATCTTTGTCTGCCTCAGCTCTCAACACCTATTACCAAAACCAATACAGCTATTATCTCCACTATGTCCTAGGTTTGCAGGAGGAGTGGCACTTGCGCCCAGACGCGAGAAGCCATGGGAATTTCTTGCACCGTATTTTTGAACGGGTGCTGAAAGATCCTTCAGAAGGGGATTTTGATGAGCGTTTGACCAAGGCCATTCGCGAAACCAGCCATGAGACAGAGTTCGCTCTCCTTTATCAGGAGAATGCTATGGCCGCTTTTTCAAAAGAATTGCTCCTGGATACAGCTCGGGCGACTGGTCGTGTCCTCGCTCACAATGACAGTATTGAAACCATTGGAGAAGAAGCTCTCTTCGGCCGAGAAGATCGTCCCTTCTTAACCTTAGAAGATGGTCGTCCGCTCTTGGTCAAGGGCAAGGTCGATCGGATTGATCGGCTGTCTGAGACAGGGGCCTTGGGAGTGGTGGACTACAAGTCCAGTGAGACCAAGTTTAACTTTGAGAAGTTCTTTAATGGACTCAACTCTCAGCTACCAACCTATCTCTCTGCTATCAAAGACTTTCAGGCTTTTGATCCTGACAAGGGAATCTTCGGAGCCATGTACTTGCAGATGGTGGATCCTTTGGTGCCTCTCAAGGATACCAAGGCGGTCGATGATGCCGTCCAAGCGGTTCTAAAATCCCAACAATACAAGGGGCTTTTCTTGGCAGACCAAGCTAACCAACTAGGGGAGAGCTATGAGAAAAACAAGGCCATGTTGCTGAGTCAAGAGGAGCTAGATCTGCTCTTGCTCTACAATGCCCATCTCTATCAACAAGCAGCAGAGGGCATCTTGTCGGGAGACTTTGCTATCAATCCTTATACTGAAAATGGTCGAAGCATTGCTCCGTATGTAGAACAATATAAATCGATTACGGGATTTGAAGCCAATCTCCACCTAGGACAAGCTCGTTTCTTGGAGAAATTGGACCCAAGTCAGTATGATAAACGCCCAGTCGGTGACAAGCTTCGTCAGGCCTGGATAGAAAAAATGAAGGAGGAATTGAATCAATGAAACCAATTGAATTTTTAAGTCTCAGTCAGATTCAAGACCTCCAAATCCAGGAGGCCCAGTCTGACAAGGAACCAAAGCGGACGCCTGAGCAGATAGAAGCCATCTATTCGTCAGGAACCAATATCCTAGTCTCAGCTTCGGCTGGTTCTGGGAAGACCTTTGTCATGGTCCAACGGATCCTGGATCAATTGCACCGAGGGATTTCTATCCAGCAATTGTTTATCTCAACCTTTACGGTTAAGGCAGCAACGGAGCTCAAGGAACGGCTGGAAAAAGAGTTGGAGAAGAGCCTCAAGGCTAGTCAGGACGAGGTGCTCAAGCACCACCTGGCCCAACAAATTGCAGAATTACCAACTAGTGATATCGGAACCATGGATGCCTTCACGCAGCGACTGGTCTCCAAATATGGCTATTTACTAGGCCTCTCGCCGACCTTCCGCATCCTCCAAAGCGCGAGCGAGCAGTCCTTACTCAAGAATGACTGTTTTGAACAAGTCTTTGAGCGCTTTTATGAGGTGCAAGGACCTGACCGCCTCTTTAGTCGCCTGGTTAAGAACTTTACAGGAAAGGGCAAGTCGCTAGCTGGTTTTAAGGACCAGGTTTATGCACTGGTAGACTTCCTCCAATCCACTGCGGATCCCCAAGCCTGGCTAGAGGATTCCTTCCTCAAAGGCTATCAGAATCTGGACTATGATGAAGCCTTGGACCAGTTAGCCCAAGGGGTAAAAGAGCAACTCTTTGAATTGGAATCGTTCTTTACTTTCCATCTGGCTAATGAAGGACAAGCATTTTCAGGAGCCAAGTACCAAGAAAATGTCACCGCTATTCAAGACTTGATTGCTAGTCTCAATGAGAAATCTAGTCAGGAAGCGATTTTTGAGGTCTTGGAGCGGGTGGTCTTGATCTCCCGTGCCAGTGGAGGACGAAGCCTGACCATCACGACACGAAAGGAAGACCTGAAAGAGTTAGCTACTACCTTTAATGACGAACGTAAAGAAAGCATCGAAGCCTTGCGGGCAGCAGCTTCCCAGCACTACCAATTGACCTATCAGATTCGCTTCAAGGATGAGCCCTTGCCTTTGCTAGTCTTGCTCAGGGACTTTGTCCAAGCTTTCTCGATTGCATATTTGGAGCGCAAGAAGCAGGAAAATGCCTTTGAATTTGGCGACATCAGCCATTTTGCCATCCAGATTCTAGAAGAATTTCCTCAAATCCGCAAGCTCTATCAGGAGCGCTACCACGAGGTCATGGTCGATGAGTACCAGGATACCAACCATACTCAAGAGCGGATGTTGGAGCTCTTGTCCAATGGACACAACCGCTTCATGGTGGGAGATATTAAGCAGTCTATCTACCGCTTCCGTCAGGCGGATCCCCAGATTTTTAATGACAAGTTTAAGGCCTACCAAAAAGAAGGGGCGGACGGCAAGTTGATTCTGCTCAAGGAGAATTTCCGGAGCCATGTAGAAGTTTTAGAAGCGACCAACCATGTCTTTGAACGCCTCATGGATGAGGAAGTTGGAGAAATTCTCTATGACAAAAGCCATCGCTTGATTGCGGGCAATCCGGATAAGAAAGAGCCGACACCGGCCTATGAGACAGAGTTCCTGCTCTATGATGGCAGTCAGGAAGTGGATGAAACAGGTGAAGACGAGGAGCAAGAAGGGGATAGTCTATCCTCAGGTGAAGTCCTTTTGGTCATAAAGGAGATCATCCGCCTCCACAATGAAGAGGGGGTACCTTTCAAGGATATGACGCTTTTAACGGCTTCTCGAACCCGGAACGACAAGGTGCTTTCAGCCTTTGAAGCCTATCAGATTCCTATCGTTGCGGACGGGGGAGAGGAAAACTACCTCCAGTCGGTTGAGGTTATGGTCCTCTTGGATACCCTCCGCACCATTAACAATTCCTTACAGGACTATCCTTTGGTGGCCCTCATGAAATCAGCCATGTTTGAATTTGACGAGGACCAGTTGGCCCGTTTAGCCTTACAGAGAGGTGAAGGCAAAAAAGCAGAAAATCTCTATGAGAAACTGCAACATGCCTTAGACCAGACTGGAAGTGCTCCTCAGTTGATCGATGCGAGCTTAAGAGAGAAACTTACTCGCTTTATGGAGACACTGGATGCCTGGCGTGACTATGCCCAGACGCACTCCCTTTACGATCTGCTTTGGAAGATTTACCAGGATCGCCACTATTATGATTATGTAGGTGCCCTGCCAAATGGAGCCCAACGGCAGGCCAATCTCTATGCCTTGACCCTTCGTGCAAATGATTTCGAAAGCTCTAGCTTCAAGGGGTTGCCTCGCTTTATTTCCATGATTGATAAGATTTTGGAAAACCAGCACGACTTGGCCAATGTTGCCCAGGCAGTTCCTAAGGATGCTGTCCAGCTTATGACCATCCATAAGAGCAAAGGACTTGAGTTCCCCTATGTCTTTATCCTCAACACCGATAAAAAGTTTGTCGGCAAGGAACTGTCTACCAATGCCGTTATCAGTCGGAAAAATGGGGTGGGCATCAAGTATGTTGCGAATCTCCCCATCGAGTCTGCTCAAGCAGGTCTCCCTGAGTCGGTACGCTTGGTCATTGAGACTCTGCCTTACCAGCGAAATGTTGAGGAAATTCGTCTGGCAGCCTTGTCGGAGCAGATGCGCCTCCTCTATGTCGCTATGACCCGGGCAGAGCGCAAGCTCTACTTGGTCGGTAAGGGGCGGCAGGATAAGTTGGAAGAGAAAAAATGGGGAGCCAGTGTCAATGGACGCTTGAGCCCAGCTCTTCGCAAGGAGATCAATTGTTTCCAAGACTGGCTCTACGCTATTCAGGCAGTTTTTGCCCAGCAACACTTGGCCTATCAGACCCGCTTTGTGACCGACCAAGACTTGACGCCGGAGCAAATCGGTCACTTGGAGTTGAAGACATCTCTCCCAGTCGATGACCTCAAGGACAACCGCCAATCAGAAGAGATTAGCCGTGCCCTGGATGTCTTAGAATCTGTGGACCGGCTCAACACCCAGTACCAAGCTGCTATCCAACTCCCTAGTGTGCGGACACCGAGTCAAATTAAAAAATTCTATGAACCCATCCAAGATATGGAAGGAGTGGACCTCATGGAAAAAGTGGACGTCCCATTACCAAGCTTTGAGTTTCCAAACTTCGGCAAGGAAGAAGCTGTAACAGGGGCAGCCGTCGGTAGTGCCCTACACGAACTGATGCAACGGATTCCATTAACGATGATGCCAACGATGAAGAGCCTAGCAATGGCTCTCAAAGAGGTCAATGCCAGCCCAGCAGTCAAGGAGCGAATCGACCTCAAGAAGGTATTGGCCTTCTTCCAGACTGACTTGGGCCGACTCATGCTCAAGGAGGCAGACAAGGTCCATCGTGAAGCTCCATTTGCCATGCTCAAGACGGATCCAACTAGTGGTCAGGATTTTGTGGTTCGGGGGATCTTAGACGGTTACCTCCTTTTGGAAGATCGGATCCTTCTCTTTGACTACAAGACAGACCGTTACCGCAACCCTCAGGACATGCTAGATCGCTACCAAGCCCAACTGGAACTCTACGCAGAAGCCCTCCGTCGCTCCTATGGTGTAGACTGCATCGAATCGTATTTGATCCTACTAGGAGGAGAGCAATTGCAAGTCGTTTCTCTAGCAGATAGAAAGGAACAATCATGACCCCTATCGAACGAATCCAAGAGATGGAAGGCCATCTCAACGCCTACCAAGGCTTAATCGAAGAGCTTGAATACTGTTTGCAACGAGTGGAAGCTGGCCAGTCTCGCTATATCGCCCTTCGCGATTACTACACTAGCCAGGTCTATATGGAGGATGTCGAACTGTCCAATCAGCCAGACTTTCCTGAAGAGGTCTATTGTGGTGTCCTGTCGGAAGATGCCGTCTACGATTTGTTGGACGAGCACTACCAAAAGGCAGTGGAGATGCTAGACCTTGCGACTAAGATGTTAAAAGAACGATAAGAACACAAAAAGAGAGTGGGACAGAAATCGGTAATTCGTTAGAATTCGATTTCGTCGTCCCACCTCCGCACAGTTGAGTAGGGCTGTAAAAGCT
>CABREZ010000057.1 GCA_902470035.1 uncultured Streptococcus sp.
TCAATTTAACTTTTTCAGCATTGATAACGATTACGAAGTCACCTGTATCAGTGTGAGGTGTGAATGTTGGTTTGTTTTTTCCGCGAAGCACGCTAGCAACAACTGCTGAAAGGCGTCCAAGAGGTACATCAGTTGCGTCAACAACGTACCATTTGCGTTCTACTTGGCCTGGTTTAGCCATGAATGTAGTTTTGTTCATGATTTCTCCTATATGAATGTCGTTTTTGTTTACAGGGCGGATGTTCCGGTCCGCAAGTTATTTGAAAGGTTCCGGGGCCTTACAAATGGGGTAAACAATACCGCCTACTATTGTATCAAATTTTTTAAATAAAAGTCAACCGATTTGAAAAATTATTTGCGATTTTCTTTTCCTATAACAAAGCCGATGAGAGAATTAGGACCGACGTGGGCAGCAATGACTGGCCCTAGTGGCATAATCAAGACTTGGGAGATGGCCGGATTCTCCAACAATTGAGCCTTGAGCTCTTCTGCTCCTGCCAAATCATCTGTATAGGATACCAAGGCTGTGCTGTGGCCGATATCTTCCTGGATGAGGGTGAGCATTTCCCGCATGGCTTTTTTACGTCCGCGTACCTTAGCGATTGGAGCTAACTTGCCTTCTTCATCAATCCAAAGAAGGGGTTTGATGTTGACCAAGCTTCCGACGATGGCTGAACTCTTAGAAAGACGTCCGCCACGCATAAGATGGTAGAGATCATCCACCAAGAAATAGGTCCGCAACTTAGGAGCCACTTCCATCAGTTCTTCCTTAACTTGATCCAAACTCTTGCCGGCGTCACGCGCCTCAACTGCTAGCATAGACAAGTAGCCTTCTCCAATTCCTGCCGCTTTTGGATCGATGATTTCGATCACAGCTTCTGGATAGTCTTCAAGGACCAAGTCTCTTGCCATGACCGCACTCTGGTAGGTCCCTGACAAGACTGAAGAGAAGGCGATATAAAGGAGGGCTTCCTTGCGCTGAGCATAACCCTTGAAAATCTCTTGGAATTGCCCAACATTGACCTGGCTGGTCGTTGGTTTAGCACCCTTTTGCATTTCCGCTAATAATTGGGGGCTGGTAAGTTTGTCCGGACCTACTGTCTCATAATGAGTCCCATCGATTTGGATTGACAAACCGACGATTTCTACATCATGCTCCTGTGCCCATCTTTCATCTAAATCTGCAGTTGAGTCTGTTAAAATTTTAAAGGTCATTTACTTGCTCCCATCTCTTTTTGTAGTTGACGTAGGCCCTCTTGGTCAAAAGGCCGTATCGGTGGTTTTTGATCGTTGACGGCTCCTCGCGCCTGATTCAAGTCGGCTTTAACAACGGCGACTCTCTTTTCCAGCTCCCGCGCCGACACACGGAGCGCTCCTTGAGCAAAGACCGTCCATTGCTCATTCAAGTCACTCGTCGCGACTGATACTTGGTGAAGGGGTGTATTGAGCTCTGCTGCCAAACGTTCAATATAGTCATCTGCTGTTTCATCCTCTGCTGTGAAGACCACTTGGACTTGAAATTCTTCATAGGTCTGGCGAATTCCTGGCATGTATTGGGCATCAAACACACAAATCACGCGAATGCCTTCAAAGCTGGCATAGTGGCTAAGTTTCTCTAGGAGGATCGTTCGTGCAGCATCCAGCTCACTCTTCTTAAAGAGTTGGCGGGTCTCCTGCCAGAAGGCAATCATATTGTAACCATCCACTAACAAAATCTTTTCTTTCATCGACTGCCTCCTTCCCTCTCCTATTTTACTTATAATTTATTGCGAAAGACCTCATACATGAGGATCGCTGCTGCGACACTGGCATTTAGACTTTGGACATGGCCTTGCATGGGAATAGTAATCATTTCATCCACTTGTTTTTTTATATTGGCTGAAATCCCCTTGCCTTCGTTGCCAATAATGAGGGCTAGCTTCCCACTGGTATTCCATTTGTGAGATAGCGTTCCATTCATATCAGTTCCAAAGATCCAAAAACCTGCTTCTTTGAGCTTGTCTAAGGTTTGGCTAAGGTTGGTCACTCGAGCAATGGGAACATGCTCCACTGCCCCAGTTGAGGTCTTAGCGACAACGGGTGTCACCCCAACAGCACGGTGCTTGGGAATGATGACTCCTGCTACCTGAGTCGCATCTGCTGTTCGCAGGATGGATCCCAAGTTATGCGGATCGGTCAAGCCATCCAAAATCAAGAGCAAGGGATTGTCTTGATTAGCTACCTGGGTCAAGATCTCAGTCAAGTCCGTATAGGCAAATTCCGAAACCCGCAAGACAAAACCTTGGTGGACAGCTCCTTCTGTCATTTCTTGCAAGGTCTTCTTAGGGGTCCAAGAAATGGACACCTTTTTTTCCGCTGCTAGATCTTTGATTTTTTCTACATTTTTCCCACGCAAATCATCCTGGATATACAATTTATTTCCTGTATTTGCGACTAGTGCTTCTGTAACGGCATGAACGCCATAAACAATATCGTTTTTTTCCATGAAACTAGTATAACACAATTGCCATATCTGGTGAAACATTTGGAGTAGGCCACTTTGCTTGTGGTATAATGAAACTAGTTTAGAAAAAGGAAAGAATCAGCATTATGCCACTTATTCACCGAACCATCAAGATGGTTCTCGCCACCTGTTTGGCCATCTTGCTTGCAGAGTTTCTTGGTCTGTCCTACGCCACCTCTGCGGGGATCATTGCCATCCTCAGCATTAGCGATACCCGTCGAAGCACCGCCAAACTAGCCTATAATCGCTTCATGTCCATGCTTCTTGCTCTCCTCCTTGGAAGCTTAGCCTTTCAGATTCTCGGCTTCAATCTCTGGGCCCTTGGTTTTTATCTGGCCACCTATGTCCCCCTTGCTTTCCTACAAGGCTGGGAAATTGGCATCACGCCCAGCTCTGTCCTGGTTACCCATCTCCTGCTAGAAAAATCCACTTCCCTTTCTTTATTGGGAAATGAAGTAGCTATTTTCCTAATCGGAACCAGCTTTGCCCTCCTAGCCAATCTCTATATGCCTTCTCGACAGGAAGAAATTGATCGCTATCATGAAATTGTCGAGGAGCAACTCAAGAAGATTCTCTATCGCTTTGCAGAGTTTCTAGGAAAAGGAGACGGGAGCAACGATGCTAGCTTGATTCGTGAGCTAGATACCATCTTAAAAGAAGCTCTCGATTTAGTCTATTTAGACCACTCCAATCACCTCTTCCATCAGACCAACTACCATATCCATTATTTTGAGATGCGCAAGCACCAAAATAATATCCTGCGGGACATGGCCAACAACGTAAACAACTGTCAATTAGCCGCGAGCGAGAGTCTTATTTTGGCCCAACTCTTTGCTAAAACAGCCAGCCAGCTCAGTCAGGAAAATCCAGCCCAATTCCTACTTGACGAAATCAACCGCTATCTAGCAGTCTTTCGTGAGCGACCTCTCCCTCGATCTCGTCAAGAATTTGAAACCCGAGCGACCCTTCTGCAACTCCTCCGAGATCTTGAAACCTTTATCTCCATCAAGGTGGAATTCTATCAAAATTACCAGGAGGAACTGCAAGCATAAGGTCTTCTTCAGATCCATCAAATAAGAGACTGGGAAGTTTTTCCCAGCTTTTTTCTTTGCTATTAATCTGGAAGGAATTTTAATCAGAAAAAACCTCCTTATATATTGAAAGCGCTGTCATAAAATGTTATGATAGGGGTGCATACATGCAAAGAACAAAGGAGGTCTCTTTATGCATTCTTCTTATAAAAAGCGTTTGTATACAAACGCACTCAGTCTCTCTACCGCGGTCCTCTTAGCCTTCCTCGCACAAGGCCAAGTTGCTGCGGACACTGTTGAACCAGCTAGTCCTGCCGCACCTGTCGAAAACGTCCTCAAGCCAGAGGGGGCTAGTGCTAGTCCAGTTACTGGATTAGAAGTGGCAAGTCCTAGCTCAGCAACAGAAGTTACACCAAGCCCTGTGGAAGCAAGTCCTAGCTCAGCTAGTCCAGCTAGCGCAGAAGCAAGCTCGTCTACCGCTTCAGACACTACTAACCCTAGTGCTAAGCCAGAAAACACAGGAACAGAGCGAGCAGCAAACGCAGAGCCAGCTATCAGCCTTAGTGATAGTCCTGTTTACATGTCTGAAAAAGGAACGCTGACGGATACCGTTAAGGATCAAGCTCAGGCTGTTGGAAAGATCAACTGGACCTTGGACGACAAACCACTGGAAGAGTGGAAAACTTGGGACATGGAGACAGGAACTCTGTCTAAAGATCCCTTCATCACAGTTGAAGAGAACAAAAACGGAAACGATTTGGATCTGACCTTTGCGGTTAAGGAACTCTTTGGCGAAGATTTAAGCCTTCGGACTCCTAATAATATCCGTCGGACCTATCGGAACTATATCGGTGAACATACTTTGGTTGGAACCAGCGCTGATCTTGGCCTAACCATTCGCAAGAATCTAACCTTCCGTCCATATAAAGATTTCCATACCCACGAGGAAATGTTAGCATCCATTGAGCAGACAAAGGCAGAAGCCAAAACGGACCGTCTGGTTCAGCTCGAAACTCTTGGCAAGAGCGCCCAAGGCCGTGATATGAAGATGGGAATTGTGAGTAAGGACCAAGCAAGTATTGACCACTACCTCTCATCTACCAATCCAAAAGCTCTTACCAAACCAAGTGAAATGCTGGCAGCTCTGAAGGACAAGACCTTGGATTACAAACTGCCTGTCCTGGTTCATAATACGCATGCGGATGAACAACCTGGGATTGATATCATCACCGGTCTCTTCCATACCTTCGCCACAGAAAACCAAGTCACTTTTAAAACGACAGATGAAGCTGGTAACGTTAAGAATGTGACTTTGGACATCCCAACCTTGCTCAATAAATTCATCTTCTTGTTTGACTTCACGGAAAACCCAGACGGGGATGCCCTTAACCTGCGTGCTTTGGCCAATGGACTGGATCCCAACCGCGATGCCAGCTACCAAACAAACCCTGAAGTGCGCACCGTCATCCAAATGATCAACAAGTGGAATCCGATTGCTCTCTATGATATCCATGGATTTGTCAAAGAATTTTTGATTGAGCCTGCAACACCTCCTCATGATCCAAACTTTGAATACGACCTCATGTCCAACCTCATGCTGGAAAATGCCCATCATATGGGCCGTGCAGGGGTTGCCAATTCCAAATACGACAGCTACATCATTCCAAAACTGGATTGGGGAGATGGTTGGGATGATTCCTTCTCTGGTTATACAGGTGTCTATGCTGTCTATCACGGCATCTTGGGCCACACCATTGAAATCCCAGAATCCAACCAAGAATCCTATTATGCTGGTCGTAATGCTGTCCTCGGAGGAATTGACTTCCTCAGCCAAGATCCCGACAAGCTTCTTGAGATGCGCCTCAACTTCTACCTACGTGGCCTCAACAAGATTGAAGATCCAAAAGCAGAAAACGAACTAGTGGGACCAACTGGTGAAGTTGTCGGTCGTGTGAAGAATGGTCGTCCGAAATTCTTCCCTGACTATTATGTTATCCCAATGGGACTCGACAAGGACAATGACGCCCAAGAAGCCTTCAATATGATCGACTACTTCAAACGAAACGGTGTCCTCGTTAAAGAACTCAAAGAAAATACAGGCAACTACAAAAAAGGGGACTTAGTCATTGATATGGCCCAAGCCAAACGGGGCTATGCAAACCATATTCTCTATAAAGGTTCTAATGAATCCGCCTGGGCTGCCATGTATGCGGAACTTCTCGTAAACTTCCCTGATATGAAAGGCTTCAAGGCAGAACCTGTATTCAAGGACGGTCTCTTTGCTGGAAAACTTGGAGAAGTCACAACTACTCGCGCGACTAGAACCTCTGAAATCGATCCAAAGGCACCTTACTACGTCATCGCTAATACATCAGCCAGCGCTGTTCAAGCAGTAAACAAGGCGATTTCCCAAGGCAAATCTGTTTACCTAACAGATGATGGCTACATCGTTGACCGTGATACCTTCGCATCGCTCCTTCCAAACTATGCTATCTACGGCGAAGCTCTCTACAAGGTACCAAACGGTCCAACCTTGAAACCATTGAAAATCTACTCGCCTAATTATCACTACGATTGGACTGGAGTAGACGCACCGGCTCATACTAGTCTGGTTCTTGAAAAATTAGGTTTCCAAATCGTCGACACTCCTGATGAAGCAGATGTTATTGTGCTTGAAAACAATCGCTTCGATGCCTCCATCTTCGGCAAGAAACCAACTCTCGTCATCGGCGGGGAAGCCATGCAGAAACTGGAAAAATTGGGAGTTCTTTCCGGCTTTGATGCCGAAAAACTTAAAGGTGGCAGTGACTATGAGGGCTTGATGAAAGCCATCATCGATGACCAAGATCCACTGACCAGCGGTTACAAGAAGAACGCCCTCTTCTATTCCAACTCAGGAAACTGGATTGAAAAAGTTCCAAGCAACTTCAAGACCTTGATGAGCATCGCTTCAAGCGACTACTACATTGCTGGCTGGTGGCCAAAAAATGAAGTCCTAGCCAATAAGGTCATGGCCATCTCTGGAGAACTTCTCGGCCAACCACTCTTTGTCTATGCTGGAAATCCAACTAATCGCCAACACCCTGTCCACTTCTTCCGCTGGGTAACCAACGCGATCTTTGGTAGCGAGTTAGCAACCTTGACAGACTACGTTCCACCGAAAGATCCAGATCGTGTAGGGGTACCAATTCATAATCAAACTCTTGTGCAAGCTGTCAACTACCAAGCTAGCCCAGCTGTCCACAAACAAGCAAAAGCAGAACTTCTCCCAGAAACAGGAGAAAGCTCATCTGCACACTTTGTTCTTTCAAGCTTCTTGCTAGCCGTTAGCGGAGGCATCCTTCTCTTGAAAAAGAAAGAAGTTGAATAAGTTCCAGGTTTAGACTTGGGTGACATGAAAAGAACCTTCGCAGATGCGAAGGTTCTTTTTATTCTGCTAGTTCCAACACAACAGTTTGGTAAGGGGCCAATTCTAATACCTGGTCTCCTTCTTGGAACATCCCAGCAGTATTATTTAAAATAACCGTTTTAATCAGAGCAGGCAACTCCAAAGTGGCCTGGCGACTTTGGAAATTGCTGATTACCAAGAGACGCTTGTCCCCACGGCGTTCGAATGCGATGATATTCTCACGGTCCCGATAAGATGGGATCATATCTCCAAACCGGATGGTATTTCCATAGAGGGGATGGCGATACAAGGCCGTCAGCTGGCGGTAATAATTCAAGATGGAGTCTGGATCCTTTTCCTGGTCTTCCACATTAATGGAATAATCTGGTTTGGGACTGATCAACCAGGCTGGTCCATCGCTAAAGCCCAGACCTGGCTCTCTTGTCCACTGCATCGGTGTCCGCGCATTATCCCGGCTGTAGTTGGCAATCACTGCTAAGGCTTCTTCCTCACTCAAACCAGCTTCTTTAGCCACATGGTAGCCATTGATGGTCGCGATATCATCAAAGTCCTCCACTGATTCAAAGACTTGGTTCTCCATTCCAATTTCTTGACCTTGATAGATAAACGGAATTCCCTTGCGCAAAACCTGAATGGTTCCCAGGGCTTTTTTACTGGTATCGTTTACTGGACCTTCTGCGATATAGTGGGATACACCACGAGGCTCGTCGTGGTTTTCGATGATGGTCGAGAGAACACCAATCCTATCTGCGCGCTCATGCGCTTGGAAAATACTCTCCTTGAGTTCTTCCGCTGTTGGAAGAGTATGGTCAAACCAGCCCTTTCCTTCCTGCCCTAAGCAAGTTTGCTTGAAGTCAAAGATAGAAGAAAAGACACCGTCTTTTCCAATGAAGAAATGCAATTCTTCATCGGTTTCATTGAAAACTTCTCCTACAGTGAAAGCATTGTACTTGGCAAAGGTTCGCTCCTTTAACTCTTGCAAGAAGGGTTCAATGGGTTGCGCATTCACCAGCGACTCCGGCACTGGGACCAGGCCATTTTCGCGATCAGACGGAAGCGAACGCCATTCTAGATCTTTTTTGATATTGATAATAGCATCGATCCGGAAGCCCGCGATTCCCTTGTCCAACCACCAATTGATCATACTGTAAATTTCTTCGCGCAAGACAGGGTTTTGCCAATTGAGATCTGGCTGATCCTTGTGGAAAGAATGAAGATAGTATTTGTTGGTGCCAGGAACCGGCTCCCAAACACTGCCCCCAAAGTAACTTTCCCAGTTGTTGGGTTCTTTGTCACTTTCAATAAAATAAAAGTAATCCGCATAAGGGCCATCTGGATCCGCTAAAGCCTTTTGGAACCACTCGTGATGACTGGAGCAATGGTTAACCACCAAGTCCATAATGATAGAAATTCCTCGCTTCTTACCTTCCGCAATCAACTCTTCCATGTCTTCCATGCTCCCAAAAAGGGGGTCAATGGCATAATAATCGGAAATATCATATCCCTGATCAATAAAAGGGCTCTTGTAAACAGGCGATAACCAGAGAATATCAATCCCCAACTGTTGAAGGTAATCGAGTTTCTCCGTGATTCCTTTTAAATCACCAACACCATCGCCATTGCTGTCCTTAAAGCTTTTTGGGTAAATCTGGTAAGCGACCTTCCCCTTCCACCAATCTTTTTCCATGTCTTGTCTCCTTAAAATGAAAGAGACCGAGACAAATCGTCTCAGTCTCTATAGTGTCAGTAGGTATTAGTATACTGTTTTTTCAGTTTCTTTATCGAAGAAATGAGCTTTGTTCAAGTCAAATCCAAGTTCGATTGTTTCACCAGTTCCAAGGTAGTCACGCGCATCCACCTTAGCGATGAATTCGTTATCACCAACTTGGCAGTACAAGTGTGATTCAGAACCAAGCAACTCAGACACTGAAATCGTAGCTTTCACGACTGATTCTGGGAAAGTTTCAAGGAAAGCCGCTTCTGTGTTCACGTCTTCTGGACGGATACCAAAGATCAATTCTTTACCATCATAGCCTTTTT
>CABREZ010000058.1 GCA_902470035.1 uncultured Streptococcus sp.
CCCTGGAAGAAGGGCATCAAAAGCTCCAGGTTCGTCTGTTTCCCAGTAATAGACATTACCAGATGCTTGAACTGCCTTGGCCTTTGTTGTTGCAGTACGAACAGGATTCAAGTCAGCTTGATAAAAGTTCGCTGTCGTAGTGACCGTACCGTCCGCAGCCACGGTCATTTGGACATCTTTGGCAATTTCAGTTGTTCCCGTCCAAGTCCCTACCAGCTCTTCTGGCACTATTTGAGACGAATCTGTGGCCTTGTTAGTGCTCGCTGCAGCAGATCCTGCATCGGTTTGACCTGAGTTTCCTGCATCTTGAGAAGCAGCTTGTGCCCCTTCTTGCGAAGCTGTTTCAGTAGCTTTTGTCTCTTTCTTACCAGAAGCTGCCTTTGCTTTTTTCTGACTAGACTTCACCGTCGTTTGTGCTTCTTTAGCAGAAGATTTGTTCTCTTCTTTTTTTGAACCACAGGCTACGAGTAGGCTTGCAGAAGTTAATCCTAAAAGTGCTAAACTTGTCCATTTTTTCATCATGATGATCCCTCACTTCATTTGATAAAAACTATTATATTACAATTTTACTCAATGTCAAGTGTTTTTGAAATATTTTTGTAATATTCGTAACAAATGGTAATCTATCTAAAAATTCAGGAGATTCAGGCGACAAGCAATCGTAAGAGAGCAACCAAGACAATCCCAAATAGAACCGTGCCCATTAGGTTTTTGTAGCGAAAGGCTACTATCATGGTCGGAATGGTTGCGACCAGATCCACCCACCGGACCTGGGGGAGCTGGCCCGCTTTTCCCTCTACTAGACTGGAAAGGATCAAGGCAAAAATAATAGCAATGGGAAGGTATTTTAGAAAACGCAGAACTGGATCTGGCAGCCCCCGGTATTTGACCAAAACGAAGGGCAGAATGCGTGGAATCCAGGTGACCACTGCGGACATCAAAATAACCAAGAAAATCCAACTATTCACGCGCATCGCACATCACCCCCACGAAACAACCTGTTAAAGTAGCCACTAAAACGGCCAAGGATTGGGTCAAAAAGAAGGTCAAGAGGAAAAAGCTAAGAGCTACTGCACCTAAAACAAGGAGCATGGTAGCCATGTTCTCCGTTAAACGCATGCCTTGAAACTGACCTGCAAAAATCCCAATAAACATGGCAACTAAGGCGAAGTCCAGGCCGAAGGCACTAGGATTGGGCAAGAGAGACCCCAGGGCTGTCCCCAAAATGGTTGATGAGCCCCAAGCTAAATAACCGACCACGTTATTGCCATGCATCCAAGGAACAGTGATCCGGTCATTTTTCAATTTTTCACTCAAATAGACTCCGTAACTCTCATCTGTCAACAAACTACCAATTCCAATATTATGGACCAGGCTAGCCTCCTTAAAATCAGGGGAGGTATGCAGACTCATGAGCATATTGCGCAAATTGATGAAAAAGACGGTTAAGGCAATATTCATGAGAGACGAATGAACCGCAATCAAAGAGATCATCGCAAACTGAGAAGCCCCTGCGTAAACCAAGAGACTCATCAAGCCCATTTCTAAAGGGGAGAGATAGGGAGACGCCACCACACCACAGGCTAAGCCAATACTGATATAACCCAAGGCCGTCGGAAGGGCATCTCTGACCCCCTGCTGAAAATTCTTTTCCACTCTTTCTTCCTTTCTTTTTTGATGCTATCTATTATAACAAAAAAAGGGACGGGAATCGTCCTCCCGTCGTTTATGTTCGTTTCTCAACTAATCTAAGTTCTCTTCTATCGGAGCAAAAGCGAGACTTGGCTTAGCATTGAGGTCTAAGCTAGCAAAATTTCCCTTATTCCATTCGCTGACACTGGCATAGGCAATCATCCCCGCATTGTCCCCGCAGAGGCGCAGAGGAGGAATGATGACCTTAACATCTGTGATCTCAGAAGCCAGGCGTTCACGGAGACCTTGGTTGGCCGCGACTCCTCCCGCCACCACCAGGGTCTTAACAGGGTATCTTTCTAGGGCTTTTTGGGTCTTGGCCATCAAGATATCCATAACCGCTGCTTGGAAAGAGGCCGATAGGTCTTCCTTGGACAGGCTCTCGCCTTTTTGCTCGGCATTGTGGTGGAGATTGATAAAGGCAGATTTGAGCCCTGAGAATGAGAACTCCATATTGTCTTCCTTGATCATGGCGCGTGGGAAATCGTAGACATCCTGACCCTTATGCGCCAACTCGTCAATCTCACGACCGGCTGGATAGGTCAAACCCATGACGCGGCCGACCTTATCATAGGCCTCACCCACTGCATCATCACGCGTTTCCCCAACGATCTTATAATTACCCGCCTCCGAGACATAGACCAACTCGGTGTGTCCTCCGCTGACCAGCAAGGCCAAGAGCGGAAATTCTAAAGGCTCAACGCTTTGAGCAGCCATCAAGTGGCCAGCCATATGATTGACAGGAATCAAAGGAATCCCATGGGCCCATGCAAAGGCCTTGGCTGCAGCAAGACCGACCAAAAGAGCACCAACCAGACCTGGTCCGTAGGTCACCGCAACCGCTGTAACTTCTTCTTCTGTAATTCCCGCTTCTTCTAGCGCTTCCTCAATACAGGCCGTAATGACTTCGACATGATGTCGACTGGCGACTTCTGGAACCACTCCCCCGAAGCGTTTATGGCTTTCAATTTGGCTGGCAATAACATTGGACAAGAGTTCTGTGTCATTCTTTAAAACGGCAACACTGGTCTCATCACAAGATGTTTCAAATGCCAAAATATATCTATCCTTCATTTGCTTCCCTTTTCATCATAATGGCGTCTTCGGTAGGTGCATGATAATACCCTTTCCGGCAACCAATTTCTTTAAATCCTTGTTTCTGATAGAGAGTCCGAGCCGGAGTGTTTCCTTCTCTCACCTCTAAAAAGACCTCTTTCTCCTGAGGAACAGTTTCTAGTAGATGACGAGCAATCCCGCGCCCTTGCCACTCTTTTCGAACAGCAATTTGGACGACCTCTAGCTCATAGAGAGTTTCTTGCATGGCCAAGAAGCCGACCAATGCTTCCCCACTATAGGCCAAGGCATACCAATTTTGAGCTTGACCGAGATCCGCTAGGACTTGCTCCAAGGTCCAAGGACTTTGTCCATAGACATTGTCTAAGATTTCTACCAACTGAGGGGCTAAATCGAATCGCCCCGCCTCCTTCTCGATTCGGATCATAGGCGTTTGATGTAGGACTGACCGGACTCTTGATGGTCCTTGAGCCAGTTTTCTTCAGCTTCTACCCGCTTGAGGTAGTTGGGCACAAAGCCATGAACGGAGACAGCTTCTTTTGTAAGTCCTAGTCGACCAATCCGTACCGCATCCGGTAGGGTTTCTACCATCTGAGCATTTGGCAAGGCTTCTTGTATCTGTTCACGAAAGGCCTCCACTTCCCCAAGGAAGGTCACCTTTTCAGCTCCCTTTACTCTTTCTAATACGGCTTCAAAAGAAAGGTGAGCCTCCGGGTAGACCAGCTGATCCTCTTGGTAAAAGCCCGCATAGACATGGTTGCGCCGCGCATCCATGACTGGAATGGCCAGACCTTCTATCTCTTCTGGTACCAAGGCTAGTAAGCTCGACACCCCTACTAAGTCAATCTTTAGCGTTTGAGCTAGGGTTTTAGCCGTTGCTACCGCGATCCGTAAGCCAGTATAAGATCCAGGCCCTTCTGCTACTACGATACGGTCCAAATCTGTCGGTTTCCAATCAATGCTGGCCATCAAAAATTCAATGGTAGGCATCAAGGTAATGCTGTGGTTTTTCTTGATCGTCAGTGTCAACTCTGCTAATCGGTTTTCTTCCTCCAAAAGGGCAACGGATAGGGCCTTACTGGAGGTGTCAAATGCTAATACTTTCATGTTTTCTCCTCGTTGTCTGCTTCATATTATACTACAAATAGACGCCAAACGGTAGAGGAAGCACCCCCAGACTGTGAAATCACCTGCTCTCTATCCCTTCTAAAAAAGCGCTTCCTTCTGCTCTCAGAACCCGCTTGCATCTTTTCCTTAGAGCCTATTTATGGTATAATGAATAATAATTGTATCGAATCAGGACAAAAGAAAGCAAGAATAGGTGTCTCAGCTAGCTACTAGCTGTTTCTTTTCTGCTACAGTCCGAACAAGTGAAAGGAACCGAAACGAAATGATTTACAAAGTTTTCTACCAAGAAACAAAAGAACGCAACCCTCGTCGTGAAACGACTCATGCCCTCTATCTCGATATTGATGCGAAGAATGAGTTAGAAGGACGCATTGAAGCTCGTCGCCTTGTTGAAGAAAATACATCTTACAACATCGAATTTATCACTCTCTTGTCAGACCAACACCTAGAATATGAAAAAGAGTCTGGCGCATTTGAAATTACGGAGTTCTAATCCATGGCATATACCTTAAAACCTGAAGAAGTTGGTGTTTTCGCCATTGGAGGTCTCGGGGAAATCGGTAAAAATACCTATGGGATTGAATACCAAGACGAAATCATCATTGTGGATGCTGGGATCAAGTTCCCTGAAGATGATTTGTTAGGGATTGATTACGTGATTCCTGACTATTCCTATATCGTTGAAAATATCGACCGTGTCAAAGGGGTCTTGATTACTCACGGACACGAAGACCATATCGGAGGAATTCCCTTCCTCTTGAAACAAGCCAATGTGCCAATCTATGCTGGACCTTTGGCCCTAGCCCTAATTCGTGGAAAATTGGAAGAGCATGGTCTCCTTCGTGGTGCCAAACTCTATGAAATCAACCAAAATACAGAGTTGACCTTTAAGCATATTAAAGCGACCTTCTTCCGGACGACTCACTCTATTCCAGAACCTTTGGGGATTGTTCTTCATACGCCTCAAGGAAAAATCGTCTGCACGGGAGACTTTAAATTTGACTTTACACCTGTTGGTGAGCCGGCCGACCTTCACCGGATGGCTGCACTAGGAGAGGAAGGCGTCCTCTGTCTGCTTTCTGACTCAACCAACGCGGAAGTCCCAACCTTTACCAACTCTGAAAAAGTCGTTGGCCAATCCATTATGAAGATTATTGAAGGCATTCATGGACGCATCATCTTTGCTTCCTTTGCATCTAACATCTTCCGTCTCCAACAGGCTGCAGATGCCGCTGTCAAAACTGGCCGCAAGATTGTTGTCTTTGGACGCTCGATGGAAAAAGCCATTGTCAACGGAATTGAACTTGGCTATATCAAGGTACCGCCTGGCACCATTATTGAACCAAGTGAAATCAAAGACTACCCGGCAAATGAAATCCTCATTATGTGTACAGGTAGCCAAGGGGAGCCTATGGCGGCACTGTCTCGTATCGCTAACGGAACCCACCGCCAGGTGCAATTGCAACCGGGTGATACCGTTATCTTCTCATCTAGTCCAATTCCTGGGAATACAACTAGTGTGAATAAATTGATCAATATCATCTCGGAAGCAGGAGTCGATGTCATCCACGGTAAGATTAACAACATCCATACCTCTGGACACGGTGGCCAACAAGAACAAAAGCTCATGTTACGCTTGATCAAACCCAAATACTTCATGCCTGTCCACGGTGAGTACCGCATGCAGAAGATTCACGCTGGACTTGCGCGTGATTGTGGAGTAGAAAAAGATAACATCTTCATCATGAGCAACGGAGATGTTCTTGCCCTGACGGCTAACTCAGCTCGTATCGCAGGAAGCTTCAATGCTCAAGATATCTATGTCGACGGAAATCGCATCGGAGAAATCGGAGCGGCTGTCCTTCGTGACCGCAAAGATTTATCAGAAGATGGGGTTGTCCTAGCTGTTGCGACAGTTGACTTCAAGTCGAAAATGATTTTAGCTGGACCAGATATCCTCAGCCGTGGCTTCATCTATATGAGAGAGTCCGGTGACCTGATCCGTGAAAGTCAACGCATTCTCTTCAATGCTATTCGAATCGCTTTGAAGAACAAAGATGCCAATATTCAAACCGTACACGGTGCTATTGTCAACGCCCTTCGTCCTTTCCTTTACGAAAGCACGGAACGTGAACCTATCATCATCCCGATGATTTTGACACCAGATGAAGAAAATTAAGTAAAAAGAATGGATGAGACCTGTCGGTCCCATCCATTTTCTTTATATGAAAAATGAGCCAGGTCATCAAACCTAGCTCATTTTCGGATAAATTGGCTTAGTACAAGTCCAAGTAGTTATCAATTTCCCATTGTGAAACAAAGGTTGCGTAGCTTGCCCACTCGATGCGTTTGGCTTCCAAGAAGCTGGTATAGATATGTTCACCAAGAGCATCTTTAACAACTTCATCTTCAGTCAAGGCTTTCAAAGCATTGTGAAGGGTAGATGGGAGGTCAGTGATTCCAGCTTCTTTACGCTCTTCTGCAGTCATGATGTAGATGTTTTCTTCGATAGGAGCTGGTGCTTCGATTTTGTTTTCGATCCCGTGCAAACCAACTTCCAAAAGAACAGCCATAGCAATATAAGGGTTGGCCATTGGGTCTACTGAGCGCAACTCAAGGCGTGTTCCCATACCGCGTGAAGCTGGTACACGGACCAATGGTGAACGGTTGCGGCCAGCCCAAGCGATGTAAACAGGTGCTTCATAGCCTGGAACCAAACGTTTGTAGGAGTTAACGGTTGGGTTCATGATTGCTGTGTAGTTGTAGGCGTGCTTGATCAAACCGCCAAGGAAGTGATAAGCTGTTTCTGACAACTGCATTCCTTTTGGATCATTTGGATCAAAGAAGGCATTGTTTCCTTCCGCATCAAACAAGGACATATTGCAGTGCATACCAGAACCAGCGATCCCAAATTTCGGTTTAGCCATAAAGGTTGCATACAAACCATGTTTGCGAGCAATGGTTTTGACAACGAGTTTAAAGATTTGAATCTTGTCACAAGCACGAAGCACTTCATCGTACTTAAAGTCAATTTCATGCTGACCTACGGCCACTTCGTGGTGACTGGCTTCTACTTCAAATCCCATTTGAGTCAAGACATTGACGATCTCACGGCGAGTGTTATCAGCAAGGTCTGTAGGCGCCAAGTCAAAATAGCCACCCTTGTCATTCACTTCAAGAGTTGGATCCCCATTTTCATCGAGCTTAAAGAGGAAGAACTCTGGCTCTGGTCCAAGGTTGAAAGATTTGAAGCCAACTTCTTCCATGTGACGAAGGGCACGTTTGAGGTTTCCACGTGGGTCTCCTGCAAAAGGTTCCCCTTCTGTTGTATAGACATCACAAATCAATCCTGCGACACTACCGTTCTCGTCTCCCCAAGGGAAAACAGTCCAAGAGTCCAAGTCTGGATAGAGATACATATCAGACTCATTAATCCGAACAAACCCTTCGATAGAAGATCCATCAAACATGGCCTTGTTTGAGAGAACCTTTTCCAACTGTTCATCTGTCGCTGGAATTTCAACGTTTTTCATGGTTCCTAAGATATCTGAGAACATCAACCGAATAAAGGTTACATTTTTTTCTTTGACTTCGCGACGAATATCTTCAACAGTAATTGACATGTGTGTCTCCTTATGAGTATAGCATTAAGCAAAAAGAATGATCAGCGTAACTGACCATATGGCGATGAGGTCGTATGAAAGCGGCTTTGCTGGAGGATATCACGGTGAAGGGCCTTGCGGACATCCTTTTCACTGACAATCTTGGCAGCTTGACGTTGAGCTTCTTTCTCAGCAATCCGTTTTTTTATTCCTGCAATATTAAGGCCTTCAGACAAATAATCCTTAATCTCCAACAGGCGATCCATATCGTTGAGAGAAAACATCCGACGATTGCCCTCTGTACGAGCTGGAGTAATGAGTTGTTGATCTTCGTAGTAACGAATCTGACGAGCTGTTAAATCTGTCAATTTCATAACACTACCAATCGGAAAGACCGCTAATGTTCGTCTTAATTCCTTTTCTTTCATACAAGACCCCCTTTCTATTCTATTATAACGCAAAAAAAACCGATGTCAAGATTAAAATGTCATATAATCTCACATGGTTTTTTTTCTTTCATTTATAAAGTCCCGAATCCGATCCACATCTGAATTGACTAAAATCGCAACGAAGACTCCGATAAAGGTTTCAAAGATGCGGGCAAAAACATATAGGAACGTTTCTCCTGTCGGAATCGAGAGGGTGATGATCAACATGGCTGAAACTCCACCGATGATTCCAGCTTTGTTGTTCATAGCGACGTTTGTCATTATGGTTAACATGGTCGCAATGGGCACAAAAATCAGGGTCACCCAAAAAGCATTGTGGAAGAGAATCTTGATCATAAAGAACAGCAGGGCATAAAAACCACCGATGCTGTTTCCCATCACGCGCGAAGCTCCGAAGTGAACACTCTTATCAAAATCTTCTCTCAAACTAAAGACAGCTGTCAGCGCCCCTATCTGCAAGCCCCGCCAGCCAAAGATACCAAAAATCAATAGAACCAGAAAAACGGCTATCCCTGTTTTGAAGGTTCGCATTCCTAATCGAAATTTGGAACGGTCAAATTTATGTCGTTTAAAGTAATCCATTGTCCCCTATCTTTCTATCTCTTTTATTCTAACATATTTCTAGAAAGGTTCAAGCGGGGAAATGAAGGTCGACTAGCTTCCTTCTACTCACATCCAATAGAAAAAGCACCTTTCGGTGCTTCTTCTATGGTTCATGAGAAACCGTCTTATTTTTCAGTTAATGCTGCAAGTCCTGGAAGAACTTTACCTTCAAGAAGTTCCATTGATGCTCCACCACCAGTAGAGATCCATGAGAACTTGTCTGCACGTCCAAGGTTGATCGCTGCGGCAGCTGAGTCACCACCACCGATGATTGATTTAACACCTGGTTGTTTCACGATAG
>CABREZ010000059.1 GCA_902470035.1 uncultured Streptococcus sp.
GTATCCAGTCTGACCAAATACCTCAAGTTAAAATTTGATAAGGACCCCTATCTGGAGCGGGTCTATTTGACGGGTCAGGTTTCGAATTTTCGGAAGCGTCCCAATCACCAGTATTTCTCTCTAAAGGATGAAAAAGCTGTGATTCAGGCGACTGTCTGGGCTGGAATCTATAAGAGTTTTGGTTTTGAGCTAGAAGAAGGCATGAAGATCAATGTTATTGGTCGGATCCAACTTTATGAGCCAAGTGGTAGTTATTCCATTGTCATCGAAAAGGCGGAGCCAGATGGTGTGGGCGCTTTAGCCATTCAGTTCGAGCAGTTGAAAAAGAAACTTCAGGAAGAAGGTCTTTTTCAAGAGAAGTTCAAACAGGC
This sequence comes from uncultured Streptococcus sp., assembly GCA_902470035.1. GTDB lineage: Bacteria > Bacillota > Bacilli > Lactobacillales > Streptococcaceae > Streptococcus. The sequence goes on from CABREZ010000059.1 coordinate 372, forward strand.
CATTCCCCAGTTCTCCAATAAAATTGGGGTTATTACCAGTCAGAGTGGAGCTGTTATTCGCGATATTATTACGACTGTCACTCGGCGTTTTCCTGGCGTGGAGATTCTCCTTTTTCCAACCAAGGTACAAGGAGAGGGGGCAGCTCAAGAAATTGTCGCCAATATCCAGAAGGCCAATGCTCGGACGGACCTAGATGTCTTGATCATCGGTCGTGGTGGTGGGTCCATCGAGGACCTATGGGCCTTTAATGAAGAGCCAGTTGTGCGGGCTATTTTTGAGTCTAGAATTCCCATTATTTCCAGTGTGGGTCATGAGACAGACACTACTCTGGCAGACTTTGTAGCAGATCGCCGGGCAGCCACTCCTACAGCTGCGGCGGAACTGGCAACGCCTGTGACCAAGTTGGACCTGCTCAATCATTTGCAGAAACAGGAAGGGCGGATGGCAACAGCTATGCGCAACCGCCTGGTCTATCATCGGGAGCGACTGCAAAAACTAAGCCAATCGGTCATCTTCCGTCAACCAGAGCGGCTGTATGATTCTTATCTGCAAAAAATAGATCAGATTCAGTTGCGACTGAAACAGGCTGTGTCAGAGTCAGTTACCAGAAATAGCCGCCAGTTACAAGAACTCCGCCATCGATTGACTTCTCAAGCGCCCCAGCATCAACTTGAGCGCTATCGAGACCAGATTCTCCAAATGGAGCGATTGATAACCTTGAAAATCAAGGAGCTCTACCAGACAAAAGCAGCAGATGCCAAGCGCCTATCAGAAGCTCTCTTGATGTTGGATACCAGTCGCATCGTGGCTAGAGGCTACGCCTTGGTGCAGGCTGGAGATCATGTTCTGGATAGTGTAGATACAATCAAAGAAAAGGATGCCTTGACGCTAGTCATGCGGGATGGGCAAGTAGAAGTAGAGGTAAAGCATGTCGAAAGAAAAGAAATTTGAAGAAAATTTAGCTGATTTAGAAGCTATTGTCCAAAAATTGGAAAGTGGGCAAGTGCCCCTCGAAGAGGCCATCTCAGAGTTTCAGAAAGGAATGAAGCTATCAAAAGACTTGCAAGAAACACTTGATCAGGCTGAAAAGACCTTGGTCAAGGTGATGCAAGCAGATGGCTCAGAAACGGAACTGGTATGATTTTAGAAGAAAAACTGCAAGGGGTTGAAAAAGCGATTGAAGGTTTCTACGAGACCAAACAAATCGCTCCCCGCTTGGTAGAATCCATCCTTTATTCAGTCCATGCAGGGGGCAAACGGATTCGGCCTTTGCTCTTATTGGAATTACTAGAGGCCTTTCATGCTCCAATCCTTGAGGCTCATTTTCAAGTGGCAGCCGCTCTTGAAATGATCCATACGGGAAGCCTGATCCATGATGATCTACCAGCGATGGATAATGATGATTATCGCCGTGGTCAATTGACCAACCACAAAAAATACGGTGAAGACCTAGCCATCTTAGCAGGAGACTCGCTCTTCTTGGATGCCTTTGGCTGTGTGGCAGAGGCGAATCTTCCAGCTTCTATCCGGGTGCAACTGATCGCCTTATTATCGGATGCTTCAGGGACAGCTGGGATGGTAGCAGGCCAAGTCCTGGATATGGAAGGGGAAGGAGCGAGCCTGACCTTGGACCAGTTGCAAGTTATCCATGCCAATAAGACGGGACGACTGCTAGCGTATCCTTTCCAAGCTGCGGGAATCCTCTTAGAGCTTGAGCCAGCTGTTGCGACTCTCTTAGAGGAAATTGGCCTCCATTTAGGGTTGGCTTTCCAGATTCGGGATGATATTTTGGATGTGACAGCCGATTTTGCCTCTTTAGGAAAAACCCCTCAGAAGGATCTGCAGGCTGAAAAATCAACCTATCCAGCACTACTTGGTCTAGATGGAGCTCAGGCTTATTTGGATCGGGAGTTGGATGCCTGTGAGGACTTGCTCGATCACATCTCTAATCAAGTTTCCTTCGAAGGGACTGGAATCAAGAACATAATAGAAAGACTTAGAATTCATGGTCAAGGAAAGAGTTGACGTACTGGCCTACAAGCAGGGACTATTTGAAACCCGGGAGCAGGCCAAACGTGGTGTGATGGCCGGTTTGGTCATTGCGGTCCATAATGGCGAGCGCTTCGATAAACCAGGTGAAAAAATTGATGAAGCGACTGAACTAAAACTCAAGGGTGAAAAACTCAAATATGTCAGTCGCGGTGGTCTCAAGTTAGAAAAGGCCTTGGACCTTTTTGAGATTAACTTGCAGGACAAGGTCACGCTAGATATTGGTGCCTCAACAGGGGGCTTTACGGATGTTATGCTCCAAAATGGAGCCGCCTTGGTCTATGCAGTGGATGTAGGGACCAATCAGTTGGCTTGGAAACTCCGGCAGGATCCTCGTGTCATCTCGATGGAGCAGTTCAACTTCCGCTATGCGACGTCTGAGGATTTTGAACATAGACCAAGTTTTGCTAGCATTGATGTTAGTTTTATTTCCCTCAATCTCATCTTACCTGTCCTCCATGGGATTTTACAAGAAGGAGGCCAGGTGGTCGCCCTTGTCAAGCCCCAGTTCGAAGCTGGTCGGGAGCAGATTGGGAAAAATGGAATTATCAAGGATGCCAAGGTCCATCTGTCCGTTTTGGAACAGGTTCAAGGCTTTGCGTTAGAACATGGCTTCTCTATCTTGGGAGTGGATTATTCACCGATTCAAGGGGGCCATGGCAATATTGAATTTTTACTTTATTTAGAAAAAAATACTGGGCAAGATCGTCTTCAACTGCAAGAGTTTGCGGCAGTTGTCGAAAAAGCCCATACTGACTTTAAACATGAATAGTAAACAAAACCGATTAGAAAAAATACGCCGCTTTATCCGAGAAAATAAAGTGGGTACTCAGGATGCCATTGTCGAACATCTGAGAGAAGCTGGAATTTCTGCGACACAAGCGACTGTTTCCCGCGATATCAAAGAGTTGGGGATTATTAAAACGCCTTTAAAAGGTTCTGCCTATGTCTATGAATTGCCACGCGTCCAACATAGTGGAAAATTAGCAGAAAATAATCTTCAATCCTTTGAACGCATGGGGAGCTTTTTGAACCTCAAGCTTGTCCCAGGGACAGCCTATCTAGTCAAGCGGCATCTACAAGAAGATTTTGATGACATCATCTTTAGCATGATTTCAGACGACAATAGTATTTTGATTGTGGCCCGCTCGGAAGAAAAGGCTCAGTTTATCGAACAACGATTGATGGAATGGTAGGAGAGAGATGCTATTAGAAATTTCAATTAAGAACTTTGCCATCATTGAGGAAATCGCTCTGAATTTTGAAACAGGAATGACGGTTTTAACCGGTGAAACTGGAGCAGGAAAATCTATCATTATCGATGCTATGAATATGATGCTGGGGAGCCGGGCGACGACCGATGTTATCCGCCACGGTGCTCCTAAGGCTGAGATTGAAGGCCTCTTTGCGATTGACGAAAATCCTGCCCTTCAGCAGTTATTTGAAGAGCAGGGCTTAGAATGGGCAGAGGAGTTGATTATTCGCAGAGAAATTTTCCAGAATGGTCGGAGTGTCAGTCGGATCAATGGGCAGATGGTCAACCTCTCCGTTCTCAAGGCCGTTGGCCAGCATTTGGTGGATATTCATGGCCAGCACGATCAGGAAGAACTGATGCGGGCGCCATTGCATATCGCTATGCTGGATAGCTTTGGGGAGGATACTTTTTTTGCGACTAAGAAGGCCTATAGAGAGACCTTTGAGAATTATAAGTCCTTGCGCAAGCAGGTCTTGCAGATCCAAAAAAATAACCAGGAAAACCAAGCTCGGATCGAGATGCTGGAATACCAAATTTCGGAAATCGAGGCGGCAGCCCTGTCCCTAGATGAAGATGTCCAGTTAGAGCAAGAACGGCAACGTCTGCTCAATCATAAGATGATTGCAGATACCCTAAGCAATGCTTATGCCATGCTGGATGCAGAAGACTTCTCCAGTCTTAGCAATGTGAGGTTGGCCATGAATGATCTGCAAAGCATCGAAGAGTATGATGTAGAATACAAGACCTTGTCTGATCAACTGGCTGAGACCTACTATACTCTGGAGGATCTGACCAAGCGCTTGGAGGATCTGGTAGATGGATTGGACTTTGATGGTAACCGTTTGATGCAGGTGGAAGCTCGACTAGACCTGATCCATTCAATTACTCGTAAGTACGGTGGTCAGGTAAAGGATGTCCTTGATTACCTGGAGCAAATTAGCAAGGAATATAGCCTATTAACAGGAGGGGGAACCTCTTCTGAAGACTTGGAAAAAGAACTCAAGTCTATGGAAGGACAGTTGGTTGCCTTGGCTAAAGAACTGAGTCAAGGGCGTCATACCTTGGCCCAAGAGCTGGAAGCAGAGATCCAGCAGGAATTGGCGGATCTCTATATGGGAAAAGCTCGTTTCCAAGTGCGTTTTACCCCATCTAAGTTTAATCGGGAAGGAAACGAAACGGTTGAGTTTTATATTTCAACCAACCCTGGAGAGGACTTTAAACCTTTGGTAAAAGTAGCATCAGGTGGGGAGTTGTCCCGTCTTATGTTGGCCATCAAGTCAGCCTTTTCACGTAAAGAAGGTAAGACCAGTATTGTCTTTGACGAGGTGGATACAGGTGTATCTGGTCGGGTGGCGCAGGCCATTGCTTCGAAGATTTATAAGATTGGACGTTATGGTCAGGTACTAGCCATCTCTCATTTACCTCAGGTCATTGCAGTAGCCGATTACCAATTCTTTATCGAAAAGGTGAGCGATGAATTTTCAACGGTTTCGACCGTTCGCTTGCTCAGTCATGAAGAGCGGGTCGAAGAAGTCGCTAAGATGCTAGCTGGTGAAGATGTGACAGAAGCAGCCCGCATGCAGGCAGAGCAATTGCTAAAACGGCCGTCCTAAAAAGAAAGGAAGGGATATGGGAAGCTATTTCGTAGTGGGAGACATTCATGGAAAAGCAGGTATGCTGGAGGAACTGATGACTCATTGGGATGGTCAGTCCCAGTTGGTTTTTCTCGGAGATCTGATAGACCGTGGAGAAAATAGTCGTAGAGTGATCGAACTGGTCAAAGATTTTGTCGAACAGCAAGGGGCAATCTGTCTTTCTGGGAACCACGAATACATGTTTTTAGCCTGGATTGATAACCCGACCGAACGCTATGACCATTACCGACGTAACGGAGGAGATACCACGATTAACTCTTTGCTTGGTCGACCCCTCACAGCACCAGTGGATGGAGTGGAGGATTCTCGGCGCGTCCAAGAGACTTGTGGGGACCTAGTTGCTTTCATTCGTTCGCTTCCTTTTGTCTATGAAACAGAACACTATATTTTTGTGCATGCTGGCCTTGACTTAACCTTGCCTGATTGGCACGAAACGACGGATTATCAGAAAGTCTGGATCCGCCAACCCTTCCATGAAGCGACCAACCAGACAGGAAAGACCATTGTTTTTGGCCATACTCCCGTCCACTATCTCTTGGATCAAAAGATTGGAACCAAAAAACTCTGGGTGACCGAAGATGGGAAGATTGGTATGGATGGTGGAGCTGTTTATGGTGGCGTCCTCCATGGCATTCTCTTTGATGAAAGTGGAATGAAGGCCGATGTTGCTTTGCTCAATGAGGGATTTGCAGCTATCGATGAGTAAGTAAATAGGACTTTGTCCCACAAAAGCCTAGAAAATTTGATATAATAGAGTGGATATATCTAAGAAAAGATTGTAGGAATGTTATGTCACAAGTAAAAATTGTTACAGACTCATCCGTAACGATTGAGCCTGAAGTTGTTGAAAAATACGGAATTACCATCGTTCCCCTCTCCGTCATGGTGGACGGTGTCCTCTATTCAGATGCGGAATTAACAGAAGGACAATTCCTTCAGTTGATGAAGTCCAGTAAGAACCTTCCAAAGACCAGTCAACCTCCAGTAGGTGTGTTTGCGGAAGCCTTCGAAGGTCTGGCGGAAAAAGGGGCGCAAATTATTGCAATCCATATGTCCCATGCCTTATCTGGTACAGTGGAAGCTGCACGTCAAGGAGCTACCTTAGCCAATGCAGATGTAACGGTGATCGATAGTAGCTTTACGGACCAAGCCATGAAGTTCCAAGTGGTGGAAGCAGCGAAACTGGCTCAAGAAGGTGCTAGCGTAGAGGAAATTGTAGCTCGCATTGAAGAGGTCAAGCAAAAATCTAGACTCTACATTGGAGTTTCTACACTGGAAAACCTGGTGAAAGGAGGCCGGATTGGACGCGTAACTGGTTTATTGAGTTCCCTTTTGAATATTCGGGTTGTCATGGAAATGAAGAACGATGAACTGCAACCGATTGTCAAAGGACGCGGACAGAAAACCTTTAAAAAATGGTTGGACGAGTTGATGCAAGAATTATCCGGTAAAGAAATCGCTGAGATAGGAATTTCCTATGCTGGTGGACCTGACTTTGCTAACGAAATGAAGGCGCAAATACAGCCTTTTGTTGCAACTCCAATCTCTGTTTTAGAAACAGGTTCGATCATACAAACCCACACTGGTGAAGATGCCTGGGCAGTTCTTGTTCGATTTGCATAGAAGCCCGTCAATAAAGGAATTTATTCCTAGATAAATGTTGATAAAAACAAGTTTAGTACTTGACCTAAAAGCATTTTTTAGATATGATAGAGATGTTAAGGGTAAAACCTAAAAAAATTTGGAGGATTTGTTAAATGGCTAACAAACAAGATTTGATCGCAAAAGTGGCAGAAGCTACAGAATTGACTAAGAAAGATTCAGCAGCAGCAGTTGACGCTGTATTTGCAGCAGTTTCAGAATACCTTTCAAAAGGTGAAAAAGTTCAATTGATCGGTTTCGGTAACTTCGAAGTTCGTGAACGTGCAGCTCGTAAAGGTCGCAACCCACAAACTGGTAAAGAAATCAAAATCGCTGCTTCTAAAGTTCCAGCATTCAAAGCTGGTAAAGCTCTTAAAGACGCAGTTAAATAATTGTGATTAAAAAGGTTCCTTCTAGCTTGCTAGAAGGGATTTTTTGTTTTGGAGTCCTTTCTAGACAGGGCCTATAAATAGGAGTATAATAGAAAAAAGTGAGAAATGGAGGGTGGACCATGAGATGGATTGTTGGAATCTTTGTTCTGCTCATGATTAAGCCGATTATTTATCTATTGAAAGGTCTCTGGTTTATTGCGGAACTCTTCTTTATGTTCCTCTTTGTCAAAGTTTTACTAGGAACCATGAGATGGATCCTTAGTTGGGGAAGTTAAGATTAGATATAAAAAAGTGTGGGAGTAAAGGAGCTTGATTCGAGCTAATTTAATCCTGCACTTTTCCTTATTTACAAACATTCTAATTAGGCAAATTTGGGTATTCGTGATATAATAGTTTTTAAGAAGAGACAGAAAGGGGAAAGACCATGCTAGCTTGTTTAAGGCTCGATTCCGTTCAACAAGAAAAAGTGGAAGATGTATTGCAACACTTGCGCGAAAAATCTGTACGGATTACAGAGACGCGTCGGGCTGTCCTTTCCTATCTTGTCAAAAGTCAGGAACATCCAAGTGCGGATGCCATCTATCAGGACTTGAAACCAGCCTTTCCCAATATGAGCCTGGCAACCGTTTATAACAATCTCAAGGTCCTTATTGAAGAAGGCTTTGTCTCTGAAATAAAAGTACGCAATGATACCACGACCTACTTTGACTTTATGGGACATGATCATTTAAATCTGATTTGTGAGTCTTGTGGGAAGATTGATGATATTGACATCGAAGTTCCAGACGTGAGAGCAGAAGCGAGAGAAAAAAGTGGCTACGTCATCACCAAGTGCCAAACCACAGTTTATGGCCTTTGTCCGGAATGCCAGAAGCAATTGTAAGCAAACCTCTTTTTAGAGGTTTTTTGTTTAGTCTGGCTTGTAGAAAGAGGGTGGAAGAGGCAGGCTTTAGAACTTGGTGAGAGCGACTTGTAAATGTCCATGAAAAAGAATTGATAAAATTTTCACGAAATCTTCGATCTAGCTCTGTTAAGACTAGATTTTTCCCTCAAAATCTAGTAGAATAGAATAGATAAACGAGGGGAACCTCGGAAAATAAAAGGAGATCCATCAAATGGTAAAATTGGTTTTTGCTCGCCACGGTGAGTCTGAATGGAACAAAGCTAACCTTTTCACTGGTTGGGCTGATGTTGATTTGTCTGAAAAAGGTACACAACAAGCGATCGACGCTGGTAAATTGATCAAAGAAGCTGGTATCGAATTTGACCAAGCTTACACTTCAGTATTGAAACGTGCGATCAAAACTACTAACTTGGCTCTTGAAGCTGCTGACCAATTGTGGGTTCCAGTTGAAAAATCATGGCGCTTGAATGAACGTCACTACGGTGGTTTGA
>CABREZ010000060.1 GCA_902470035.1 uncultured Streptococcus sp.
GAACATCTAAAAGGTGTAGAAAAGAATGACCAAGGTAGTCCCCAAGCTGAGATTGTCTATAATTTGGAAATTAGACGAGTCCAGGGGAGAGAGGCTTTCGAATGGAAGTAAGCAATCAATTTGCTCAGTTAAGGTAGAATGAGGAGAGTTTTAAATGTTTAAAAGAATAAAGTCTATTCTTCTTTATCTTATAGTCTTTCTTGTTCTTGTGATAGGTGGCGAGTTTTATATGGATAGATTGAAAATAGACAATCTCTATCGTCATGGTTTTCAACTTCATGAGGAACAAATCTCGACCTATCTAAAGGAACATTACAGCGGTATCAGTAAGATTGAATTTTCCCCGATTTTTATTACAGGAGGAAATGGGGAAAGTTTTTTACAAGGTCGTGTAGTTCCAGTGGTTTATGATACTGATGGAAATAAAGTCTATCTCAGAAATGATGGTTTTGTTAAGAAGGTTCTTGTGGATTATAGTATGGTATTTGGGACTGATTTGGATTTTAATTATAATGAAGGCTCGGAAATTATTTATCTAAGGGATGATAAAAGAAGACACAATAGTGTTATTTGGGGGCAACCGCTACCTGAAAATTTGAAATGGGTAAATCACGAAACAACAGATGAATCTATGGAAGCTTTTTCTCATGAGGGATATCTAAAAGATGTAGAAAAGAATGACCAAGGTAGTCCCAAAGTTGAGATTAGTTATAATTTAGAGATTCAACGAATTGATGAAAGAGACTTGGATAAATGGAAGTAACTAATCAATTTGCTCAGTTAAGATAGAATGAGGAGAGTTTTAAATGTCAAAACGAACAAAATCTATTCTTTTTTCTCTTATAGTTTTTGTTTTTCTTGTGATAGGTGGCAAGTTTTATATGGATCGAATGAAAGTGGACAATCTCTATCGTCACGGCTTTCAACTTTATGAGGAACAAATTGCGACCTACTTGAAGGAGCATTATAGCGGTATTAGTAAAATTGAATTTTCTCCGATTTTTAAAAGTGGAGGAAATGGAGAAGGTTTTGTCTATGCTCGTATAGTCCCAGTTGTTTATGATACATATGGTAATAAGGTATATTTGCGTAATGATGGCGTTTTAAAGATGGGTGTGGCAGATTATGAAATGACAGCCGGAATTGATTTAGAATTTAATGTCAATGACGGTTCGGAAATAATATATTTGCGTAATGGTCAGAAAGAGTCTATTAGTGTAGAAAGTTACCAGAATCTACCAGATGAGTTAAAATTGAATAAGGATGAAATTACGGATGAGGTGATGGAAGCTTTTTCTCGTGAGGAACATCTAAAAGGTGTAGAAAAGAATGACCAAGGTAGTCCCCAAGCTGAGATTGCTTATAATCTGGAAATTAGACGAGTCCAGGGAAGAGAGTTCTATGAATGGAAGTAACAGTTTAAGACATTTAGTGAGATACATACGAGTAATTTTCAATCTATATATATAGATTGTGTTCTTTATTCTTCTTTTTGTGGTAGAATTAACATAGAAAGAAAAGGAGGTTTGTATGTTTAAACGAATAAAATCTATTCTTCTTTATCTTATAGTCTTTCTTGTTCTTGTGATAGGAGGTGAGTTTTATATGGATAGAATGAAAATAGACAATCTTTACCGTCACGGTTTTCAACTTTATGAGGAACAAATCGCGACCTACTTAAAAGAGCATTACAGCGGTATCGGTAAGATTGAATTCTCTCCTATTTTTATTACAGGAGGAAATGGGGAAAGTTTTTTACAAGGCCGTGTAGTTCCAGTAGTTTATGATACTGATGGAAATAAAGTCTATCTCAGAAATGATGGTTTTGTTAAGAAGGTTCTTGTGGATTATAGTATGGTATTTGGGACTGATTTGGATTTTAATTATAATGAAGGCTCGGAAATTATTTATCTAAGGGATGATAAAAGAAGACACAATAGTGTTATTTGGGGGCAACCGCTACCTGAAAATTTGAAATGGGTAAATCACGAAACAACAGATGAATCTATGGAAGCTTTTTCTCATGAGGGATATCTAAAAGATGTAGAAAAGAATGACCAAGGTAGTCCCAAAGTTGAGATTAGTTATAATTTAGAGATTCAACGAATTGATGAAAGAGACTTGGATAAATGGAAATAACACATAGGGATATTCAGATTCTCCAAAAAGATACTAAATATTATGCTACACACCCATCAAAGACGTTTATTGAAAATCCTGATACAGGCCAAAAATTTCAAATCATTGACAGAGTGGAGGGGGTAACTCAGGCTATTGCAGTAGCTCCCCTAGATGCTAATGGGGAACCCATCGTTTCTCAGACAATTGTCACAGTTGCTGGGACACAGTTAGTTTTTGCCAATCCTTTCAGTGCAGACCATTGGGCCTCAACTGCTAATGTGATTGGAGGGACTTACGGGGATGGCATGAGTGCCCAGCATGAGGACATTGAAGCTTTTTATCAGAGAGTAGAAAAAATAACGGAAGTCGATGGGAAAAAGCTAGATCAGCCAGTCAGAATATTTGCTATGAGTGGTTTTAGCCAGTCGGCGACACCAGTAGTCAAGGTAGCTGCTGACCATAATGTTTCTATGGTTGTCAACTTTACAGACTGGGGAGCACAGGCTGCTCTTGATAAGGGGAATTTCAGTAGTAGTGATTTATCTTATATCAACCGCCATGTAACTACCTATGATGCCAATACAAAAGATACGACGATAATGGATAGTAGTGGAGGCAGAATCCCTTACGCTAATATTATTTCTCGAGAAGGTACTCAGGGCATTCACTCGCCTGCAAAAGACCATAATCCTGCAGCTTTCTATATTGTTGGAAATAAACTTGATACAGAAAAATATGCTAAAAAGGGTGAATTCGTAACAGGAATGACTCCAGAACAAGTGCATAAGGCTGCAAAAATCAAAGCACAACAGTCAATTTTTTTCTTTCAAAATGAAGATTACTACGTTCGCGAATATTATGAAAAGTTTCCACCCAGAATTGGAAACATGTTGGATCTGGATTGGTATGCAAAAAAAGGCGAATTTTTTGCAGGGATGACAGAAAAACAGGTACGTGAAGCTGCAAAAATCAAAGCACAACAGTCATTTTTGGGGGATAAAAATGAAGATTTCTATGTAAAAGAATATAAAAAGGTCTATGGAGAATTTGTACCTGAAGCTAGGTACAAACGTATATTGACTATAAATCGTTCCTTGGATAAAATTTCTGCGGCTCAGAGTAGATATCCAAGTCTCAGTGGCAGTCAATTGGTCTCTCTTCGAAAAGAGATAGTTGTTACAGTTGCTGATCTAGCTGAAAATCAAGGTGCTGAATATGAAGAGCAAATCAGTCAAAAGCTTAGTGAATCTAAACAAAATATTGAAGACAAGATTACTAATCTTAAATCAAGCGTTTATAATACTCAAGCATACTTATCAGATAGTGAAGTAGCTATACTCTTATCTAACGTTACTTTGGAACATTTCTGGAATAGTGAGATTGAAAGTACAACTCTAACTGAAGCAGCTTCTTACAAAGGGAATCTGTCAGTATTTGCCTCAGGTATTCGAAAAGCAGCTCAGAATATTGAAGAGGTGGATCGCCAAGGAAGCATACAATTTAGTGAGAATTAGGTGGAAATATGTTAATTTTAAACGAAATTGAATCAGAGGCATATAGTGAATATCTGGAAAAAATGAGATCTAATGAAATTTTGGTGATTAATGGGCTAATCTCCTCAATGATAGAGGAAGTGAAAGCGGAATCTGTTATTTTAACAAATTGGTTAGCTGAGGAGAAACTACAAATGTCAGAGTTTGCAAGTTCTAAACTCAAAGAAAGTTTGACGGGCGGATTTTCAGGGAAAGCCGCCACAGCTGCAGTAGATTATTTAACAGATATTCCTCAGCCAAATCTTCAAAGTCCTATTATCTGAGGTTAAGTATGGTAATGAACGATAGCTTAGAAGAAAAATATAAGCAAGATATTATGAATATCGAAAAAGTGGAAGAGAGTCTTGATTTTATGAGGCAAGATGCTTTTAGAAAGACAGACATGATGATTGAGGAGTTGCTTTATTATACTAGAAATCAATCTTCTAATGAACTGTATCCGATAATTCATCAGATGAATGCTAATGTGGAAGAATTTAATTTATATTTGATAAATCGTATTCATCGGCTTCAAGATGAAAAAGAAGAAATCACTGCTAAATATCGAAAAGAATTGGAGCAACTGGAGGAAGAACGAAGAAAACAGAAGAGGGAAGAAAATTTTTAACCGTAACGAGCTTAGTTCGATGAAGATGCCTATCTTTGTGACTCCTAATTTGTCACTATGTTCATCCCTCCAATAAAGTTTGTAAACCAAGCCAGTGTATAAGACAAGAAAGACCCTCCATAAAGGAAGGGGCTTTTTGATAAATAAAAAATGATTTTTCCAAACCAATGCAAAAGTGCTATACGAATGTGATAGAATTTGCGATTCTAACAAGCGTATGAAAGTAAACATAAATGAACATAGCCTTGTATAATATGGAGTAAAAAACTTGGATAAATTATTTGTCTAACTTTTTTGGGTCAGTACTTATCGGCCTTCTTTGTTTTCTTTCGTAATCTCTTCTTTGTGGGGGCGAGAGTGCATATTTATATATATTTCAAAAGTTTGTGAAATAAATTTGGATGAAGCCGGTCTTTTCTACAGAGCGGTTTCCTTTCTTGACGAAACTAGGATCAATCTGATAAGGATCAGATCAGTTATTTGATGTGTGGTTTTTTGTTTACATATAGTGACATCACGGGAGGGTGCCCTTTGAAGCAGGTAGATAGATAGTTGATATTTTGAAGTAACCTGCCTGTTCGATATTTGGAATAAAAATGCAATACAAATTCCTTTATTTTGTAACAAAGATGCGTTAAAATATATTAAGTAGAAAAAGTTCTACATTAGAGCAAGGGGGGAATACTTCCCACATACATGTCTAAAGACAAAAACTTGATCGAATAAATTAAAACTTTTGATTCTTAATTTTTATCGACCTTTTTCATATTAAACTTTTTCATCCACCCCTTGCTAAGGCTCTTCCAGATTTTTCTGGGGGAGTTTTTTGTATTTCATAAACATTTCACATTTCTCCTCTATAATGAAAGCAACAAATGATGAAAGCGAGCCCAGTTGCTATCAATAAACTGGGGAGTCTTTCTTTTAGATGGAGGTAGGAGATGTTTCTCTTGCAACAGGCAATCGCCTATATTTCTCGAAAAAGAACGAGGAATCTGGTCCTCTTTCTGATTCTCTTCTTGATCCTCTCTTGCTTGTATTTCTGTTTTTCGCTGATGCAAGTGGGAGGAAGACTGGAGGACCATATCAAACAGTCGGCTGGGACCAGTTTTGCCCTGACCAGTAAACAGGGGAATACTCCCTTTGCTCTGAAGGAAGCTGAAAAGGTGCAAGAGCTTTCTGGGGTAGGAGGCATGGTTCCTCAATATGAAAGTCCCGTTCGCATTCTTGGTAAAGAAGCGGTGACTGGGCAGCAGTCGGTGGAACGGGATGATCTGGGTCAGGAAGCCAAGCAAGCGCTAGGCGCTGTCTTCACCCAGAAGACAGACCAGCACCTGGATTTTCGCAGTGGCAGTTTCCAACTGGTGCAAGGCAAGCACTTATCTGATAAGGCTCGTGGCCAGATCTTGATCCACCAAGAGTTGGCTAAGAAGAACAAGCTAAAGGTCGGAGATTCCTTGACCTTATCCAGCTTTCAGATGGGAGAGACTCCTGCCAAAGAGCAAACCTTTAAAATCGTTGGAATCTTTTCGGGTAAGAAACAGGAAAAATTCACAGGAATGACCTCTGATCTGAGTGAGAATCAAGTCTACCTCCCTTATGAGGATGCGACTAAGCTTCTTGGTCTCAGTCAGCAAGAAGTGACCCAGGCCACCTTTGGCGTCAAAGATCCTGAGAAAATCGATGCCCTCTTGAAGCAAGTCAAAAGCTTGGATCTGGATTGGCAATCGCTACGCGTGGTCGAAGATCGCAAGGCCTTTGACCAGATGAAGGAATCCTCTCAGACCTTAGAAGGCCTGGTACGGATCATGATGATCGTCCTCCTAGTGACTGGAGCCGGTGCCCTATCGCTCTTACTCAGTCTCTGGACACGGGAGCGGATCCATGAAATCGGGGTGCTCTTATCCATTGGGAAGAGCAAGGGTCGGATCTTTAGACAGTTCCTCTTGGAGGTGGTGCTGGTATCCTTACTAGCGGTGATCCCAGCCTTTCTCATCGGACGGATGGTCAGCCATCGTTTCTTAGAGCAGTTTGTCGGACAGACCGGTCAACAGCAGACCCTAGACTTGCTCAACCAAATCCCTCAAGGCCTTTCCTTAGGAATCGCCTATGCTAGCCTCTTGTGTTTGATCCTTCTGTCGCTCGGTGTGACGACCAGCATGATCTGGCGCAAGACCCCAAAAGAAATATTAACAAAAATGAGTTAAGGAGAAGTGACACATATGTTAGAACTCAAGAATGTAGCCTATAGTTACCAAAGCTATAGTGAAGATATCCTCTCAAATGTGAACTATCAGTTCGAAAATGGGACATTTTACAGTATTATCGGTCAGTCAGGAACTGGGAAATCTACCCTCCTCTCCCTCCTAGCTGGTCTAGACAATCCCAAGAAGGGGCAGGTTCTCTTTGATGGGGAGGACATTCAGACCAAAGGGTCTAGCTACCATCGCAAGCACCATGTTTCCTTGGTTTTCCAGAATTACAATTTGATTGATTATTTGACACCACTTGAAAATGTCCGCCTGGTCAACAAACAAGCTGGGAAAGAAATTCTCTTGGAATTGGGATTGGACGAAACGCAAATCAAACGCAATGTCCTCCAACTTTCCGGAGGGCAGCAGCAACGGGTGGCCATTGCGCGTGCGCTCGTTTCAGAAGCACCTGTCATCTTGGCTGATGAGCCGACGGGAAACCTAGACGAACAGACAGCAGGTGACATCATTGCCATTTTGAAGAAATTGGCCAAGGAACGCCAAAAATGTGTCATCGTCGTCACCCACAGCAAGGAAGTAGCAGAGGCCTCCGATGTGGTCTTGGAATTGAGTCGTCGTAGCCTCGTTGAGAAGAGCAAGTAAGGAGGGAATGCTATGTTGCGAAATGCTTTTGCTTATATCACACGTAAATGGCCCAAGTCTCTCTTGCTCTTTGCCATCATTCTCCTCATGGGGACCTTGAGCTTGATCGGACTCTCTATGAAGGGAGCGACCCAAAAAGCTTCATCGGAAAGCTTGGGATCCATCACCAATAGCTTCTCCATGCAGATCAACCGCCGGACCAATCCGGGAACCCCTCGGGGAGCTGGGAATCTCAGAGGAGAAGATATCGAAAAAATCAGCCAGGTAGAGGGGATCACCTCCTCCATCAAGCGGATCAATGCCATCGCAGATATCCTAGACCACGAGATCATTGAGACCGAAGAAACCCTGCAAAATCAATCTCCAGAGCGGGCTAAGCACTTCAAGAATACCTTGATGGTGACAGGGGTCAATGACTCTTCAAAAGAAGATAAGTTTGTCTCTGGTGCCTACAAGCTGGTCCAAGGGGATCACCTGACGGATAAGGACAAAAACCAAATCCTTATGCACGAAGATTTGGCGAAAAAGAACGGCCTCAAGGTGGGCGATAAGGTTCGTCTCAAGTCCAATCTCTATGATGCCGACAATGAAAAAGGGGCTAATGAAACCGTCGAAGTGACCATTAAAGGCTTGTTCTCAGGGAAAAACCAAGCTCCTCTAACTTACGCCCAAGAATTGTATGAAGATACACTCATTTCTGACTTGGATACAGCTGCCAAACTCTATGGCAATACCGTTCAAACAGCTACCTATGAGGATGCTACTTTCTTTGCCAAAGGGGATCAGGACCTGGATAAATTGATCGAAAAAATCAAAGCCTTGGATATCCCATGGAATTACTTTGACTTGGTTAAGAGCTCATCCAACTACCCAGCCTTGCAAAAATCTATCAGCAGCATGTTCCAAGTGGCGAACTACTTATTTATCGGCAGCCTCATCTTTGCTAGTTTGCTTCTCACCCTTCTCCTTGTCTTGTGGCTCAATGCCCGTCGCAGAGAAGTGGGTATCTTGCTGGCTCTTGGACTTTCTAAGGTACAGATTGCGGGACAATTCGTGGCAGAATTGGTCATGATTTCCATTCCAGCCTTCCTCCTCTCCTATGGAGTCGCAGGACTTCTTGCTAAAGCAGTTGGAGATACCGTACTCAAAAACGTAACCAGTGGCATTGCCAAACAAATGGCTCAAGAATCCTCTGCCGCCAACCTTGGTGGAGGAGCTGAGGCGGAAAGCTTCAGTAAGACCTTGACAGATATCCATATGGACATCCAACCGAGCCAATTGCTCGTGATTGTGTTGGTCGGTGGGCTCCTCTTGATTCTCGTATCCATCCTTTCTTCACAATGGCTCTTGCATAAGAAACCAAAGGAACTCTTGGTGGATGTCGAATAAGAGATTGTTTCCTAAAATAGAAATAGGGTATAATAGGAGGTAGAAGTTTCTTAGATAAAAAGGAAAGTGTATGAAGATACTAATCGTAGAAGATGAAGTCCTGATTCGAGAAGGGATGAGCG
>CABREZ010000061.1 GCA_902470035.1 uncultured Streptococcus sp.
TAATTCCTTCTTGTGGATAGTTTTCAATGCTTGCAATGTAATCTTTTAAATTCATTTCTAACTTCTTTCAAAATTTATGTTTACATTTCATTATACCATGAAAATTTATGAGATGCACTCGAAAGTCTTAAAAAAGCATACTTTAGTGTAATTGTTGACAAAACCTTACTTATCATCAGAAAGCAAAAAATTATAAATTTCTTGCACAGATCCTAGAGACATAAGTTCCTGGTCTTTGACCGTCTGCACCAAGTCCTGATAGATGGAACTCGAAGTAATCTCCTTCTTCTCCGCATCCTTGTTGACCGTCATGATGCCATTTTCAATCTGGACAAAGCCCAACTCTTGGAAGATCTGGATCATCTTGATCAACAAGACTTGTGGAATCTTGAGGTAGTCAGATAGTTGGCTGAGCTTATGGCGAATATCAAACTCAGGGAACTGATAAAGTGTTTTGTAAAGTTTGGCATACTGATCCCGACTACCATAGCCAGTCAAATAATAGGCCTTGTCAAGGTGATTTTTAAAATAGACCGCTTGGAAGCTCTGTTCTTGGAAGAGCGCTTTTAAGTCAGCCAGGTCATCCGGTATGCGATCGATGACAATGGCAGGGGAATCTTCCCCTTCTTCCAACTGACTAAAGAGTGGGATGGCTGGTGGGAGAGGAGAATTTTTCCCTCGGATATTGTAGAGCTGTACTCCTTCTACACGGGCATCCACGACCATCAGTTGCAGGGTGGTCTGTCCATTCCACTGATTGACGGACAAGGATACCACCAACTCCAGATTTTTCGCTTGGGAGTACTCCAATTCCAAATGGCCCTGGCCAAAAGCCACGACATCAAAGCGGGCATCGCCTTTTTGAATCTTCAACTTTAGATGGCTATTGCCAGCCCCCATGGTCCGACTAGACTCCACTTGGAAATCACGAATGTAAAAGACCGGCTTCTTATGGTCCATCCCGAAAGGTGCTAGACGATCAAAACTCTTCAAGGTATCCAAGGTCAGCTCTTCTAGGTCCAATTCTTCATCAACAAAGAGGGTAGATTTGGCCGTCAGGTCAATCCCTTTTTCACGAATATAATCGGAAAAAATCTCGGTCAGATGAGGGAGCTTGTCCACTTCCAAAGTCATACCAGCTGCACCCGCATGACCTCCAAAGGCGATAAAGAGATCACGATGGGGATCTAGGGCTTCAAAAATATGGACACTTTCGGGACTTCGCGCACTTCCCTTAGCCTTGCCTTGGTCTATGGTGAGGACGATGATGGGCTGATGGAGTTCTTCTAGTAGACGACCGGCCACAATTCCTAAGACACCAGGATTCCAGCCTTCTTTTGCCAAGATTTGAACGGGAAGACTTGGATCGACCATAGCTTTGGCCTCATCATAGATGGCTTGGACGATCTCCTTGCGCTCTTCATTCTTGGCTTGAATCATCAGCGCAATCTCCAACGCCTCTTCGTCGTCAAAGCCTGTCAAGAGCTCAACCGCTGGATTTGGGTCATCCAAGCGACCTAGCGCATTGAGACGAGGGGAAATCTGAAAACCAACCGTTTCTTCATTTACATCTTGAGGGGCTATGGAGGCCAGCTTGAGCATTTCCTGAAGGCCGATCCGTTGGGTTTGACGAAGGACACCTAGGCCGTACTTGACCAGGATGCGGTTTTCGTCTGTCAAACTGACCATATCCGCAATGGTCCCAATGGCTACCAAATCTAGAAAATCTAGAGGCACCTCTTCTAAGAGAGCAGTCGCTAATTTAAAGGCAACCCCACAACCTGCTAGGTGCTTGAAAGGGTAATCGGCATCTGGATGCTCGGGGTGAATGACAGCATAGGCATCGGGCAAGACTTCAGGCATGGCATGGTGGTCTGTCACAATGACATCTACCCCCATGCTTTGGGCCAAGTCAATGGCTTCGTGTCCAGCTACTCCATTGTCCACCGTGATGATGAGGGAAATCCCCTGCTGTTCGATAAAGTACTTGTAGACACTGGCATTGGGACCATACCCATCAGTAAAGCGGTTAGGTAGATAGACCGCTACTTCCGCCCCCATCTGCTCCAGGGTTTCCTTCATGATAGAAGCGGCCGTCATACCGTCTGCGTCATAATCTCCATAAACTAGGATCTGTTCATAATCTTCAATAGCTTGGCGAATCCGATCCACAGCCTTGTCCATATCGTGTAGCAGGTAGGGATCATGCAGATCTTCTAGCCGCGGTTCTAGAAAACGATCCAGCGCGTCTTCCGTCTGGATCCCTCGTTCTCCCAGTAACTTGGCTGCGGATACTTCCAATCCTCTTTTCTTTGCTTGCGCCAAAAAAGTATCATCTGAAAAGGGCTCAGCAAACTGCCATTCATATTTTGACGTGATCATCTGTTTATCTTTTCTCCCTGTCATCTAGTCTACTTATTATATCATGAATCTTTTTTTCAAATGTGATAAAAGATTTTACAGAAGAAAATGAAGAAAGGATTCCCTATCTGGAAATCCTCTCTATCAATTTTTATAAATCATCCCTGTACAAGCTTGCTCAAAAAGTTCAACAAAGCCCAGGGACTGGTAAAAGCCTAAATTTTTCTCGCTCCGTTCTGTGACGAGGAGACGTTGATAAACATGTGGGAAGGTAGCTAATGCTTCTTTTAAGAGTTTCTTTCCGATGCCTTGCCTCTGATGATCTGGTCGTACCAAGAGGTCTTGCACCAACAGGACAGAGTGACCGTCTCCTACCAAGCGAATGTAGGCGACTAACGCTTCTTCATCATAGACCGCCAACTGCCAGAGACTGGCTTTGACAGCTTCTTCTAGCATGGTTGGGTTATTGGTATAATTGGTCCAGCCGACCGAGCTGTAGAGTGCGACTAGGTCTGTCATCGCTGGAATCTCTTGTTTATACTCTAACATCTTAACTCCTTTTTAGGGTATAGTGCTGGAAGAAGGCGATATCTCTGTAAGGGGACTCTTGGCAAACGGCCAGCTCCATCTTGAGCATAGACTCTCGCCAGCCTTCTTGTCCTTTAAAGAGATTGTCCTGCAAGGCGTAAAAGACACGAATTCCTTGGTAGTCCTGAACTTCGAGGGCTAGGTCTTCTACTGCTCGATCTAGATCATAGGCCTGGGCCAAGCCCATGGAGTGGGTTTCCAGATCCTGACCTGCTAGGAGATCGAGCGCTTTCTGAGTATTATTTTCAAAAACGACGGTCTGCAGGACGCGGCCAACCTCATTGTGCTTGACGATGGATAGGAGACCATCTGGTTTCAAGAGACGGGCGAATTCTTCAAGAACCAGCTTGCGATCCTCTACATACTCCAAGACATTGTGGCAAAGGATGACATCAAAGCTGGCATCTTCAAGGCTTGCTAACTGGTCCAGACTTCCGACCAGTTGCTGGTAGGAATGTTCTTGGGCCCGCAAGGCTACCATTTCTTGATTCGGCTCCACAGCAAGGACTTCATTATCTTTCGCTAAGTGGTTGGCCACCAGGCCAAAGCCACTGCCAAAATCAAGCACTCGCTTTCCCTTGATGTCCTGTATTTGGTCAAAAAGGATATCATAATAGAGCTGTCCCCAAGGTTTTCGGATGTTTTCTAAATAGACTTGAATATTTGCTGCCATCTGGCTCCTCCTATTTGTAATTAAACATCTTGCTGGCCAGCTTGTCCGAGATGCGAGGGAAAAGAGTATAGAGCTTGTGGGTCAGGTTCAAGAGCCAAGGAAGATTGAGCTCGCGTTTTGCTTTTCCAAAGTTTTTAACGATCTTCTTAGCCACAAAGTCTGGTTCCAAAATGTAGCGGTCCACAGCCTTGACATAGCTTCCGTCAGGATCTGCCTGGTCAAAGAAACTAGTCCGAATTGGTCCTGGATTGACTGTCGTCACATGGACACCAAAGGGCATGAGTTCCAAACGTAGGGCATTGGAAAAGCCAATGGCCGCAAACTTAGTAGCCGAATAAAGGCTGGATTTAGCAGTTGCTACTAAGCCCGCCATACTGACGATATTGACAATGTGCCCCTTGCCTGCTTTCTTCATGTGCGCACCAATCAAGCGTGAAAGCTGCATGAGGGCAAAGGTATTGACTTCAAACATGGCATGAATCTGCTCATTGGTGATCTGGTCAAACTCTTCAAAGATCCCATACCCAGCATTGTTGACCAAGACATCGATCTTTCCATAGCGCTGAGTCAGCTCTTCCACTAGCTGTTGGACAGCTGAGGAATCTGTGATATCAAGCCCGATGCATTCGGCCTGAGGATGGCTAGCATAGAGGTCTTCTAGTTTTTCTTGATTTCTGCCTAGGAGAATGAGCCGGTCCTCAGGGAGGAGCTTGACCATTTCCTGTGCTAGTCCTCCGCTTGCTCCTGTGATGATGATAGTTCGCATCTTAGATCTCCACTTCTTCTAAATCCTTGACGACATAAACATTTTCAAAAATGCTGGACGCATCCTTGCGTAATTGGCTGACGTCCTTGGAGAGGAAGCGGGCACTGATATGGTTGAGAAGAAGGCGTTTGGCCCCTGCTTCACGCGCCACTTCTGACGCCTGCATATTGGTCGAGTGTCCGTGCTTCCGAGCAATCTTCTCATCGCCCTTGCCATAAGTAGACTCATGCACGAGGACATCTGCATTGACGGCAAGTCTGACGCTAGCATTGGTCTTACGTGTATCTCCCAGAATCGTAATGACCTTACCAGGTCGAGGGGCTGAGATATAGTCCGCTGCAATGATCTTGGTGCCATCTTCTAGGGTGACATCTTGGCCATTTTTGACCTGGCCAAAGAGCGGGCCAAACGGCACTCCTGCTGCCTTGAGCTTGTCTGCATCGAGCGTTCCTTCCAGGTCTTTTTGCATGATGCGAAAGCCCACACAGAAGATGGTATGGTCTAAGGCCTCGGCATAAACCGTAAACTTATCTGTCTCCATGATTTTCCCAAGTGAACCTTCATCAAACTCATGAAAATGGATCTGATAGGGTAGGCGAGAACCGGAAACTCGCAGGCTGGTCAAGACAAAGGATTTGATCCCAACCGGTCCATAAATCTCTAAATCAGTCTGCTCTTCATTGGCTTGAAAAGCTCGGCTAGAGAGGAAACCTGGCAAGCCGAAAATATGGTCCCCGTGTAGATGGGTGATAAAAATCTTGCTGACCTTTCGCGGACGAATGCTGGTTTCTAAGATTCGGTTCTGCGTCCCTTCCCCACAGTCAAAGAGCCAGACTTCATTGATTTCATCCAGGAGTTTGAGGGCTAGACTAGAGACATTACGAGATTTGGACGGTTGTCCCGCACCCGTTCCTAAAAATTGAATTTCCATTGTATACTTTCTAACTAATATAAATCATAGCGGTCCGATTCTTGGATCGAACAGCGATTTTTCCAGGGTAGGCAGTGGCTAATTGAACCAATTCGTCCTGGTTGTACCCAGATAGACGGATGCTACCATCTGCCAGCTCTTCAAGATTCGACAAAGCTGACAATTCCTTGGTCTCGACTACCTCTTGTTCCCTAACCAGACGCATCAAAATCAAGCCTTCCTCTTCATAGACGAGGTAGTGAGGAAAAATTTGCGCTATCTCAAACAAGAGGTCCATGCGAATGGCTCCTGCTTGCTGGGCAAATACTTGCGCCAATCCCTTCTCTCGGTAGCAAAAACCATAGGCCTTGCCAGAAAGATTGAGACGAACAAAAGGTTTCTCCTCCTCAAAGCTGGGACTCGTCTGATAAAGGTCAAAGGCCTCAGTGACTTGTTCATAGTAGTCAGTTGCTGCTTCCGGGCTTTTCTTTTGGTAGAGCTCTGCGAAGTAGGCGTTGATGACACTGGGTGGTGGCGTGATAAACTGGAGCTTCTGCTCTTCTGTCAATCCCGCCAAGACCCGATCTAAATAGACCTTGTCTAGACTGGTATAGCCACCGTAGCTGAGGGCGATGTTAAGATAATCCATGGTGGTAAAACTCCTCTAGTCTCCATGCATTTTTAGGGGCGATGTAGCCTGTTAAGACCTCACCAGTTTCCTCATAGGAACGCTCGGTCAGAATGGCCATGGTCTCCAATTCATGGATGCGGTAGGCTTGCTCAAAAGGAACCTGAATCGTAAAGGGCTGGAAGAGTTCTTGCATCTTTTCAAGTAGAATGTCCTGAAGTTTAGCCCGACTATCGGGATCCTTGGCCGAAACCAGGCGGTAAGGTGTCTGTGTAGGGGTAAAGTCCTTGACCTTGTCTGCCTTGTTGTAGAGGGTCAAGCGTGGAATATCCAGCATCTCCAAATCTTTCATAATCTGAAGGACCGTCTTTTCATGCTCTTCATGGTTGGGATCAGAGGCATCGATGACATGGACCAAGAGATCCACATTCTTGCTCTCTTCTAGGGTCGACTTAAAGCTGGTCACCAACTCTGTCGGCAAGTCCTGAATAAAGCCAACCGTATCTGTCAGAGTTACTTGTAAATTCCCTGTTAGATGAATGCTCTTGGTTGTGGCATCCAAGGTCGCAAAGAGTTCATCTGCTTCGTACTGGGTCTTACTGGTCAAGGCATTCATAATGGTTGACTTCCCTGCATTGGTGTAACCAATCAAGCCAATCTTAAAAACAGAGGATTCCAGACGTTTTTCTCGAACCACTTCTCGATTCTTCTCGACCACCTTGAGTTGACGCTCAATATCTGTGATTTGATTGCGGACACTCCGGCGGTTCAACTCCAGCTGACTTTCCCCTGGACCACGGGAACCAATCCCCCCGGCCTGCCGACTGAGCATGATTCCTTGACCAACGAGACGGGGCAAGAGGTACTTGAGCTGAGCCAAGTGCACCTGCAACTTCCCTTCATGGCTTCGTGCCCGCATGGCAAAGATATCCAAGATCAGCTGCATCCGGTCAATGACCTTAACACCCAAAATTTCTTCTAAATTCACATTCTGACGAGGGGTCAAACGGTTGTTAACGACAACTGTCGAAACCTCATCTGCATCCACCATTTGGGCAATTTCTTCTAGCTTTCCAGAACCGACGAAGGTCTTGCTGTCGTACTTTTCTCTCTTCTGAGTGTAGACACCTACGACTTCTGCTCCGGCTGTCTTGGCTAGACTGGCCAACTCCTCCATGGACATGTCAAAGTTATCCATACCTTGAAGCTCGACACCGACAATGAGGACACGCTCCTGTTTTTTCTCAGTTTCTATCATCTAAAAATCTTTCTATATCTTGGAGAACCCGCTCCTTAAAGCCTTCTTCTCCAATCTGGTAAAAATGGACCGTCATCCGATTGCGGAACCAGGTTAACTGGCGTTTGGCAAAACGGCGTGTATTTTGTTTGAGTTGCTCCAGGGCTTCTTCTAAACTTTGCTCCCCCTTGAAATAAGGGAAGAGCTCCTTGTAGCCAATCCCCTTAGCAGCCTGAACCTCAGGATGGTTGTCATAGAGCCACTGGGCTTCTTCAAGCAAGCCCTGCTCAACCATAAGATCCACCCGTCGGTTGATGCGGTCATACAAGGCTTGGCGATCATCGTCTAGACAGATGATATAGGGCTCATAGGATGGAGCCTGATTTTCCAAGTCCTGACCGAAATGGGCGATCTCCAAAGCTCGCATGGCCCGTCTGCGATTGATTTGCGGAATCTCCATTCCCTCTTTCGCTACTCGCTCAAACAGTTCTTCATCCGTAAGAGGAGACAATGACTCCCGATAGGCCAGGATATCCTCATGAGCAACATCCCCTCCTAGATGATAACCTTCTAGCAGACTTTGGACATAGAGACCTGTCCCACCAGCAATAATAGGAAGATGCCCCCGTCCTTGAATCTCATCGATGGCTTGGCTGGCCTCTTTGACAAAATCATAAGCCGAGTAGGTCTCTGTCACCTCACGGACATCAATCAGATGATGGGGAGCTGCTGCCTGCTCTTCTGGACTGGCCTTGGCCGTTCCAATATCTAGTGTGCGGTAGACTTGCTGACTGTCCCCACTGATGACCTCGCCCTGAAAGCGCTGGGCCACCTCGATAGCAAGGGCTGTTTTTCCAACAGCGGTCGGCCCCACTATCACAATTATCTTGTTTTTCATCGTTTTCCTTGCAAAAATCGCATTTTTTCGTTACCATATATTATAACATAAAAATTTAAAGTTCTAAAAAGGAGAAATTCTCATGGCTAAAGGATTTGGTAAAGGTTTTGTTACTGGTGTTGCTGGTACAGTTGCTGCTGTAGCAGGTGCAGTTTACACATTCAAGAAAAAAGTAATCGAGCCTGAAGAACAAAAAGCAGCTTTCATCGAAGAAAACCGTAAAAAAGCA
The DNA here is from genome assembly GCA_902470035.1 of uncultured Streptococcus sp. Classification (GTDB taxonomy): domain Bacteria; phylum Bacillota; class Bacilli; order Lactobacillales; family Streptococcaceae; genus Streptococcus. The sequence goes on from CABREZ010000061.1 coordinate 8,291, forward strand.
GCACGTCGTCGCGTATCACACTAATCAATCAAAAAACTCCGGGAAACCGGAGTTTTTTGAATGGAAACAAACTATTTTTACATTAACTAGCTAGATAATATTTCAAAAATTTTTTATTAGATAAGCATTTAAGCAAATCTAAAACTTTCCGCCGTGAGAAAAAGTGCTTGAACCACTATGGTTCAAGCACTCGGTAGTTTTGAAACCTTAGGTTCAAAACTAAGTCATGGAACTTCTACGAAGTTCGCTGACGTCCGCACTCACCTAAG
>CABREZ010000062.1 GCA_902470035.1 uncultured Streptococcus sp.
GCCAATAATCACCTCAAATACAATAAGAAAACTACTCAAAATTAAAAAGCTAGAGGTCCATAATTGGAAATCTCTAGCTTTTTTGTGGATGAGAACAATGTTGTCCCAGACTATTTTTTACAGTGACTATTCGTTTTCTTCTTTTTTCTTAAGACCAAAGAAGGCTAGGATGGATGTCAACAGAGCGAGCATATAGATAGCAGGAGAGTCGGCTGTTCCTGTTTCTGGTAGGCTTGCAGCTGCTTGTTTAAATGTTTTTGCTGCGGTAAATGATAAGTGATGGTTTCGAACTTCCCCGTTTCCTGTCTGATGGACTGATTGATTTCCATCCGGGTTAGATGGTTTAACATCACTGCCTGGGTAGGATTGAGCGTCCGCAGGATTGGTTCCTTGTTTGATTTCCTCAATATCTGCTACACCATCTCCATCTGTATCTTTGCTAGAAGAAATAGAAATGGTACGAGAATTTGGATTGATGGTTGCATAGGCTGTGAGATCTGCCTTAGCAAGGTAATCTGCAAAGGCAACGTCCATGGAAGGACCTTCCTCACGAGCTCCACCTAACATGGTGTAGCCATCCCCACCTGCTGCTAAGAAGTCATTAGTAGTCAAGTAATAATCTTTAGCAAGGTTGAGCGGTTCATATTGACCAGTTTCTGGGTTTTTAATTTCGATATAGAGGACGCGTTTTTCAGCTGGTAGGGTTGTATCGTAATAAACTTTTGCTCCAGAGACTTGGAGGAAGCCACCGCTTGGTTCAAGAAGGGGTTGTCCGTTTTCGTCAAGAACAGTTTTGCCATCTTTTTCTTGTAAAATAGATCCAAGAGATTTAGCAAACATATCAGCAATATTCTGACCGGTTACTTTAATTTGAGAGATGGTATTCCCAAATGGAAGAACAGCAATGACGCTTCCTTTGGTGATTGGCTTGTCTTTGGCGATGGTCTCTCGCAAGCCGCCACCGTTGGTTACAGCGAGGTTAGTCTTATGACTAAAGCCGGTTTGACCGTATTCGTAGAGGGCATCCGCTACGACATTTCCAAGGTTGGTCTCGCGGACACGGACATTTTCCCGTTGACCATTTAGTTCTACAGGACTATTGTCACGAACGACTTTAGCATTCTCAGCATCGTATTGTTCTTTGATCTTTTGGACCATGGCAGCTACTTTGGCATTTGGCACTACATTTTTAGTTGAAGCTGCTGAAATTTGTTGAGGATTTCCAAGCAATTGGTTGGCCTGGTAGGTGATTTTACCGATATTGTTCAGGTAGCTACCGGTTTGGTTATAGGTTACGTTGTCTCCGTAAGTGGTTGATTGAACAGTATGGGAATGCCCGTCAATAACGGTGACGCGTTTACCTTTCAGTTTTGCATTTTTAGAAAGTTCCTCGGCTAAAGTAGAGCCCCGCCATTCGACTGGAGTGGTTGTATCCACACCTAAGTGAGCAAGGACAACGTAGTTTTTGTAAGTCTTGCCCTCAGCAGTAGCGCGTGCTTCAATCTCATCAATGACCTTGTTTACTTCTGAAATAGGATCTGTGAAAGTAACACCTTGGACATTCTTTGGGTGGGTTTTTGTAGCTGTTTCAGGTGTTGTCACCCCGATGACAACAAACTCATCGCCAACCACATTCTTATCTTTATCGACAATGGTGGAAGCTTCAAATAAGCGAGCACCATTGATGTAGGTGTTGGAGCTGAGAAGTGGGAAGTTTAAGATTTCTTTGTATTTCTTAGCCTCATCCAGACCAAAATCGAACTCATGGTTTCCGACTGCCATGGCATCGTAGCCAATTTCGTTCAAAATTTTAGCTCGTTCTTCACCTTTGGAACTATTTGAAATCGGTAGTCCTTGGAAGGCATCTCCAGCATCTACGACTAAAGTAGATGGATTTTTCGCCCGTTCTTCATCAATGACTGCTGCTAATTTAGCATCTCCAATCACACCCTTTTCTTCGACGATCCGACCATGAACGTCGTTGGTATGTATGATATTAGCTTCAGGTAGCTCAGCTGAACTCTCTGCAACACCTTCTGAAGTAGCTAGACTGGCTTCTGTTGAAGCAGGACTAGCAGCATCTGTAGTATTTGTTGAAGCAGGAGCTACTTCAAGGCTAGTTTCAGGAGCTGTTTGCTCATCTGCAGCTACCTGAGAAGCTAGGAAGGCAGGAGCAATCAATAAGATCGGTAAAAGAAGTTTCTTCTTTTTCATAAACGGTCCTCTTTTCTATTTTATTCCGTACTAAATATTATAGCTAAAAAGGAAAGAAAAGGAAAACGTTTGCTGACACTTGGGCAAATAATCTTGTGTGAGAGTTGATATTTCAGCCAGTTTGCCTTATCCATAAAAAAAGAAAACTTTCGTTTTCTTATTTTCTTATTCAGTTATAGGTTGGTTCCAAGTGGTAAAGTCAGTAACACTTAATATGACAGTTGCGATTTCGATCGGCTCTTCTTTTGCACCAGTTGACAACCATTTCGTGATCACTGCTTCAATCGTAGCTGCAAAGATCTCAACAGCATACTTATAAGGAATTTGGAATTTATTAACCAAATGGTCTTTAGCATGTGGAGTATCGTCAAGAAGTTGCAGGGTGAAATTTTTCATTAGAAAATGAAATTCTTGGTAATCCATCTGCATCAAGGCATAAATAAAGTCATAATTATCTTGAATATATTGAAGTGAGGCAAGAAAATTTGCTCGATTGACAGTGCTTGTAGCAAATAACTCTCCCAGCTCGCCTAAGAGTTCAGATTTTAGCTGGTTGAACATATCTTGTTTGTCTACATAATGGAGGTAGAAAGTACCTCGATTAATGCCGGCTTCCTTTGTTAATTGGCTAATTGTAAGGCTTTCAAGTGATTGTTCAAGAAGCAGACGTGATAGGGCGCTTCGGATAGCATTTTTAGAATTCGTTTTTCTCTTTTTTCGGGTCATAGTTCCTCCTTTATCATGTAGTTTGGTATAAATATTGTTCACTAATCATCATATTATACAGAAATCAAATTTATTCATCAACAGAATAAAATTTTAGTATCATTCTATAAGTCTAAATGGCTTAAAATCAAGTCTTATTCTTATACTGTTAAAGCCATTTTGGAAGGATTATAAAAATTTTTCCCAGATCTACTTTCAAAGGGGCTATTATATAAAAATGAAAGAAAAACTTGAAATATCAGTTATTTAAATGCAAATAATCATTCATACTTATTTGTTATTATATCACAAACTAAGGAGAGGAGGGCAGATGATGCTTGGAGATTTCTATATCAGGAACTAGATAAAATCAAGCGTTTTCCTTGTCTATTTTTGCATAGAAAAGTATTAGTTTTTACTCCAAATTTCTCCATAAGTTCGTGCCTGTCATGAGCTTTTTCATTGCAGGTATTTTAGTCGTTTTAAGAGATTGATTATCCTTGGTCTTCCGGTAAAAAAGGACTATAATAAAGATAGGAACTTGTGTTTAAGTGGGAGAAAAGATATGGCTTATATTGAGATGAAACATAGTTATAAACGCTATCCGTCAGGAGAAACTCACATCATTGCCAATAAAGATGTTACTTTTGAAATTGAGAAAGGCGAATTGGTCATCATTTTGGGGGCATCAGGCGCAGGAAAATCAACAGTCCTCAATATTTTGGGAGGTATGGATACCAATGATGAAGGGGAGGTACTAGTGGATGGGAAAGCCATCTCAAGCTTCTCCTCGCACCAACGAACGGATTATCGCAGAAATGATGTTGGCTTTGTCTTCCAGTTTTATAATCTCATCCCTAATTTGACAGCCAAGGAAAATGTTGAGCTGGCTTCTGAAATTGTTTCTGATGCCTTAGACCCTGAACAAGTCTTGAGAGAGGTTGGGTTAGGAGAACGATTGAATAATTTCCCAGCCCAGCTATCTGGTGGGGAACAACAACGGGTAGCTATTGCGCGTGCAGTGGCGAAGAATCCTAAGATTCTCCTTTGTGATGAACCAACAGGGGCTTTAGACTACCAAACTGGCAAACAGGTTTTAAAGATTCTTCAGGACATGTCTCGTAAGAAAGGGGCAACAGTGATTATTGTCACCCATAATGCTTCCTTGGCACCAATAGCTGATCGTGTCATTCAGATGCATGATGCCCAAGTAAAATCAGTGACCGTCAATAACACTCCACTAGATATCGATAGCTTAGAGTATTAGGGAGGTTGTTCATGAAGCAAAAAGTATATTGGAAAGATTTATTCTATTCCTTTACTAGTTCCAAAGGGCGCTTTTTGTCCATTTTAACGCTGATGATGCTGGGTACCTTAGCCCTGGTCGGTTTAAAAGTAACGACCCCAAATATGCATCGAACTGCCCAAATCTTTATAGACCAACAAGAAATGTTGGACCTAGCTGTAATGGGAGATCTTGGTTTGGACAAGACTGACCAAGAAGAGCTAAAAGGATTGACGGGGGCGAGCTTGGAGTTTTCCTACCTGACAGATGTGACGGTTGACGGAAAGGACGAAGCTGTTCGACTCTTTTCTACTCCAGAAAGCATCTCACGCTTTCAGCTGACTTCAGGACGGCTTCCGCAGAAGGAAGATGAGGTCGCTCTAGCAGCATTTTGGAAAGATCGTTACCAGATTGGGGATCAGCTAAGGATACATGAAAAAGCTGGAAGTCCATCTGTTTTAAAGACAAAAAACTATCGAATTGTTGGCTTTGTAAAGTCTGCTGAAATGTGGTCCGAGAAAGACTTAGGACAAGCTACGAGTGGGAGTGGTTCCTTGGATGCCTATGGTGTCCTCTCAAAAGAAGCCTTTACTAGCCCTGTTTATAGCCTTGCTCGGATTCGGTTTGATGATTTGAGGGGGTTCAATCCATTCTCAACCAGCTATCAAGATCGTCTAGCCTCCCATCAAAAGGACCTGGAAGAACTCTTAGTTGGAAATGGTCAGGAGCGCTATCGAAAGCTGCAGGCTGATGAGAAACAAAAGATCCAAAAAGGGCAAGAAGAACTTAATGCTGCAAACAAACAGTTAGCAGGCGCACGCGAAAAAGCAGGTAAAGCACAGGCACAATTGACGGAGCAATCCAATAAACTGAATCAACTGTCTACACTCTTGCCCAGGGAAGAACTAGAAGCAAGGCGACTTGAGTTGGCAGAAGCCCAAAAGCAACTAGATCAGCAATTGGTCAACATCCAGACAGGTGAATCGGAACTAGCAACTAAACAGAAGGACCTGGAAAAGGCCAAGGAAGATCTGAAAAATCTAGAGCAACCAAGCTATCACGTCTATGATCGAAAAACTATTCCAGGCGGACAGGGGTACCTCATGTATAGCAATGCCAGTGCCAGTATCTCCGCGGTAGGCAATCTATTTCCTGTGGTGCTCTACGCAGTCGCTGCCATGGTCACGTTTACGACCATGACTCGTTTTGTCGATGAAGAACGGAGCCATGCGGGCTTGTTCAAAGCCTTGGGCTATCGAACAAAAGATATCTTAGCAAAGTTCCTCTTGTATGGCTTGGTTGCTGGAACAGTTGGGACAGGCATCGGAACTCTTCTCGGTCATTATGTTTTATCAGGAACCATTTCGCAGATTATCACTCAGGGAATGGTTGTAGGAACTAGTCAACAGTATTTTTATGGATCTTATAGCTTGTTAGCCTTTGGGCTCTCCCTTCTTTCTAGCGTCTTTCCAGCTTATCTAGTTGCTAGGAGAGAGTTGAAGGAAGAAGCCAGTCACCTCCTTCTTCCAAAACCACCAGTTTCTGGATCCAGTATTTTGCTCGAACGGCTTCCGTTTTTGTGGAAACGTTTGAGTTTCACCCAAAAGGTGACCGCTAGAAATATTTTTCGCTACAAACAGCGGATGTTGATGACGGTATTTGGTGTTGCTGGTTCAGTTGCTCTTCTCTTTGCGGGTCTGGGAATTCAATCCTCAGTTGGTGGAGTACCCCAACGCCAGTTTGGAGAAATACTTAAATACGATATGATTCTATCGACCAAATCCAGTCTGACAGACGAAGAGGAAGAATCCTTGAAGAAGCGCTTGAAGCAAGAAGATATAAAAGAGACAGAAGCCATTTTTACAAAACAAGTGGAGGCTTCCTATCCTTCAGGACGTGGAAAACAAAGCCTGACCTTAATGGTGTCCTCTAAAGACAGCTTGGAACCCTTTATCAGTCTCCGCTCAGAAGAGGGAAGACTCGACCTATCCAATGGGGCGGTGATTACCAGTAAATTAGCGCAGCTGGCCAAGGTGGGTGTTGGGGATGACTTGCGGATAGATGGGCATACGATTAAGGTGGCTGCGATTACCAAAAATTATGTAGGCCATTTTATCTATATGAATCAAGCGACCTATCAGAAAACCTATGGAATAAGTGTTAAGAAGAATGCCTATTTGGTCCGATTACAGTCTTCTTCTCAGCAATTCGTCCAAAAGGTCAGTCGGGACATGATGGAAGAAGGGGCGGTGCTTGCGGTTACGCAAAATACTTCCTTGATTTCTCTCTTCAGTTCTGTGGCCCAATCATTGAATAAGACCATGATGATTTTAGTTCTAGTATCTATTTTGCTAGCGATGGTTATTTTGTATAATTTGACCAATATCAATGTGGCAGAACGAATCCGTGAGTTGTCCACCATTAAGGTATTAGGTTTTCATCATCAAGAAGTTACCCTTTATATTTATCGAGAAACCATCCTCTTGTCTCTTATAGGGATAGGATTGGGTTTGCTAGGAGGCTTTTATCTCCATCGCTTCTTGATTGCCATGATCGCTCCAGATGCCATTCTCTTCTATCCGCGGGTAGGCCTTGGTGTCTATCTTTATCCTATCGCTGGCGTCATTCTGATCCTAGCTAGCTTAGGAATCTTGGTTAATCATCATCTTCGCAAGGTAGACATGCTGGAGGCTTTGAAATCTGTTGAATAAAAAAGAAACTTCTACCCTAGGGTGGAAGTTTTTTAGAGCTTTGGTATAATGAAAGAAGGAGAAGAGACATGACAAAAATTGCTTTGCTTTCGGATATACATGGGAATACAACTGCTTTAGAGGCTGTGCTTGAAGATGCCAAGCGTGCAGGTGTGGAGGAGTACTGGTTATTAGGAGATGTCCTTATGCCGGGAACTGGTAGACGCCATCTTTTGAACCTACTTAAAGAATTGCCCATCACCGTACAGATTTTAGGAAATTGGGAAGATAGCTTGTGGCGAGCGATGAAGGGAATGCTGGATCCATCCAGGGCTAGTCACCGCTATTTGATGCGCCATTGTCAATATATCTTAGAAGAAATTCGTCCAGAAGAAATAGAGGCCATGCAAAGTCTGCCCATGCAAGTGCATCGGGAAGTTTCCGGCTTAAAAGTGGGCATTACCCATCATCTGCCAGACAAAAATTGGGGTCGAGAATTGATCCATATAGGAGACCAGAAAGATTTTGATCGCCTCGTAACTAATCCCCCTTGTGATATAGCAGTCTATGGCCACATCCATCAGCAATTTTTCCGATATGGAAGCGGCGGAGAGCTTATCCTTAATCCAGGTTCCATCGGACAACCCTTCTTTTTGCAGGCCAACCTTCGAAAGGATTTACGGGCCATGTATGCCATCCTGGAGTTTGATGACATGGGCTTGAAAGATGTTGACTTTCGACGGGTAGCCTATGACATTGAGAAAGAACTCCAACTCGCCAAGAATGTGAAACTCCCTTACTTTCAAGTTTACTATGAAAGTTTAGTCAATGGGATTCACCATACCCACAATCATGAGCTTCTACATGAAATAGCCCAGCGAGAGGGACATGATGTAGAAGTAGATGCATGGTTGAGGGACTTTTTTAACTAGTGTAACAGTTGACATTACAACAAATAAGGGTATAATAGACTAAAAGAAAGAACTTTAACGTCGGAAGAGTAAATGTACCTAGTTACTGATGGCTTTAGACCCAGTTTAAGACATCTCTATCTAGATGGAAGAGAGGAGTATCCATGCAAATTTCAAGTCGTTTTACTATTGGAACCCATGTATTAGTCATGATCGCTTTAAAAGGAGACTGTACCAAGGTGACCAGTGATATGATTGCTGGCAGCGTCGGGGTGAACCCGGTCATTATTCGGAAGACCTTATCCCAATTAAAAAAGGCAGGTTTGATCCATGTGGCGCGTGGAACAGGTGGGGCCGAGATGGCCAAAGAATTGGAAGCAATTAGTTTGTTAGATATCTATCAGGCTGTTGAATGCCTGGGGAAGACTGGTCAATTATTTGGCTTTCACGAACATCCAAATCCAGCTTGTCCGATTGGAAATAGCATACATGATGTCCTAGATGGGAAGCTGGAAGAGATTCAATTGGCCATGGAAAAGGAAATGGCTCAGACCAGCCTCAAAGAAGTGGTGGAGCAAACCAAGAAACAAATGGAACTAGCAACCTTTTCTTGATTTGAGTCTGTAAGAAACTTGATGTAAAAAGGAGAGTGGGACAGAAATCGGTAATTCGTTAGAATTCGATTTCGTCGTCCC
>CABREZ010000063.1 GCA_902470035.1 uncultured Streptococcus sp.
GGCTTTCTGTTGACGAGCTTCATTTTGTCCTGCTGTCATTTCGCACAAATTCTATTATACCACCAATACCAGTCCTTGTAAAGTTGCTTTCTCGTTTTTTTATATTTCTTTCTATAACTGAAAAGTAAAATGACGGCTTCTGGCTAGCGACTTCCTAAATTTCTAATTTCTGACTTCGATTATCATGTATTTCCTTTCCTGTCTTATAATATTTATTTTGTTTACATGAATCTTTACAGCTCATTTACAGCTAGTCAAGTATGATTGTTTTAACAGTCTCCCAAATATCTCTAAATTGTACAAAGATTAAGAACATAAATGAGATGACTCTTCAAAAGATTCCCTATCTATTATTGACAGATTTGATTGTAAAATTGACACCTTTGTCAAAAAATTTACACAATTAACATCTATTATACGGTTCATATCATCAAAAAAACCATCTCCTAGAAGAGATGGTTGGAATGGGTAGATCACCCTAACCAAATTAGTCTAAGTAATGAATCAGATTTTTCTCAGTTAAAATATCTGAGTAAGTATACGATTCGACATAGGTCGTCGCTGGCTCACCAGGTAAACTATTTTCATTTGTATATTCGATAATAAACAAAGAAGGATAGACTTCAATTAATCGACCAAATTTATTTTTTTGACGTTTACGACCATTTTCCAAGGTCATTTCCACAATTTGGCCTTCATGAGCCTTGATTTCTTCTTTGATTTTTTTCATTTTTGCTACATCAGTAAATGCATCACTCATCCATTATTCCTCTACTCTCTTTGATATGCTGGAGAATTTATTATATTCCTTTTGGAAGATTAACTCCACTGTCCCACGCGCTCCCGAACGGTTTTTTTCAATGATGACTTCAACCTTATTATTTGGCAAGCCTTCTTCTTCCTCGCCTGCACGTTCATAGTAGTCATCCCGATATAGAAAGGCAACAATATCTGCATCCTGCTCGATGGATCCTGATTCACGGATATCTGATAGAACTGGACGTTTATCTTGTCGTTGTTCGACTCCCCGAGATAGCTGACTGAGGGCAATCACAGGAACCTTTAATTCCTTCGCCAAAATTTTTAATTGACGAGAAATTTCTGATACTTCCTGTTGACGGTTTTCGCGTCCAGTCCCGGTAATCAACTGCAAGTAGTCGATGAGGATTAGACCGAGATTACCTGTCTCTTGTGCTAATTTTCTAGAACGAGACCGAATTTCTGTAATTCGAATACCGGGAGTATCATCTATATAAATGCTTGCATTGGCTAGATTTCCTTGTGCAATGGCATATTTTCGCCACTCATCGTCTGTCAGCTGACCCGTACGAATTGAATGGGATTCAATCAAGCCCTCTGCTGCCAACATCCGGTCTACCAAGCTTTCAGCACCCATTTCCAGCGAGAAAATAGCAACTGTTTTATCCAACTTAGTTCCAATATTTTGGGCAATGTTTAGAGCAAAGGCAGTTTTACCAACCGCTGGACGAGCTGCAAGAATAATCAACTCTTCTTCATGAAGACCTGTTGTCATATGATCAAGATCTCGATATCCCGTTGCAATCCCAGTAATATCTGTTGTCTGCAAAGACCGAGTTTCAAGACTTCCAAAGTTGATATTTAAGATATCCTTGATATTCTTGAAACCACTCCGGTTGGCATTTTCACTAACATCAATCAGAGCTTTTTCTGCACCTGCAATAATTTCATCCGACGGACTCGCTCCATCATATGCTTGATTGATGCTCTCCGTTAAACGAGCAATCAGGCGTCTTAGAACCGCTTTTTCAGAAACAATCTTTGCGTAATATTCCGCATTGGCTGAGGTCGGAACAGAGTTGATAACTTCAGCTAGATAAGAGAGACCACCAATATTTTGCAAGTCCCCTTGGCTATCTAAAATATTGCGAACTGTAGTCGCATCAATAGCATCTCCCCTGTCTGCGAGGTCAATCATCGCCTTAAAAATTAACCGATGGGCATATTTAAAGAAATCTGCTGGCTCAATAAACTCACGAACAAAAACCAGTTTTCCCTCATCAATAAAGATGGCTCCTAAGACAGATTGCTCTGCTTGGATATCTTGAGGCTGGGTTCTTAATTCTTCTATCTCAGCCATAGTCATTCCTTTCTAACGATGTACTTAACCTTCATTTACTCGAATTTGGATAACACCTGTAATATCTTGATAAATTTTAACAGGCACATCAATCAATCCAACAGAGCGAATTGGTGAAGCCACTTGAATGTGACGCTTATCGATTTTAATTCCAAATTGTTTTTGTAGTTCTTCTGCAATTTTTTTATTGGTAATCGAACCAAATGTACGTCCATCAGGACCAATTTTTTCTGTAAATTGGACAACGGTCGTTTCTTCTGCTAATTTTGCTTGAATGTCTTTCGCTTCTGCGACTAGTTCCGCATGGGCTTTTTCTTCAGATTTTTGCTTTCCACGAAGCTCCCCAATCGCTTGGGCGTTAGCTTCTTTGGCTAAATTCTTTTTAATCAAAAAGTTTTGCGCATAACCTGTTGGGACTTCTTTAATTTCCCCTTTTTTTCCTTTTCCTTTTACATCTGCTAAAAAGATAACTTTCATTCTTCTTCCTCCTTATCCTTTTGGACCTCTTCTTGAATACAGTCAATCAACTGGGCACGAACCTGATCGATGGTTACATCTTCCAATTGAGAAGCCGCCGAATTAAAGTGGCCTCCGCCTCCCATTTGCTCCATAATTTTTTGCACGTTGACTTTGCTTCTGCTTCGAGCTGAAATGGAAATGCTTCCTTGTTCATTCAATGCAATAACAAAGGTCGCTTCAATTTTGGACATGGCCAACATACTATCCGCTGCTTTACTAATGGTGACTGTTCCATAAGGAACATCTGCTGCTCCTGTTGCCACAATAATATGTGGGAAGACCATTTGACCATTTAGGATCAATTCATTTACTTCGCGGTACTCATCGAAGTTAATAGCTGAAATTTCCTGGATGAGGACACTATCACTGCCTCGGCTTCGTAAATAACTAGCTACATCAAATGTACGGCTCGTTACACGAATAGAGAAATTCTTGGTATCCAACATAATTCCAGCCATCAAAACACTGGCTTGTATCTTATTCAAGCGGTTCTTCTTAGAATTCTGGAACTGAAGCAATTCCGTAACCAACTCACTGGCACTACTTGCGCCACTTTCAATATAAGTAATCATGGCATTTTCAGGGAAGTTTTCATCCCGCCTATGGTGATCAATGACAATGACTTGGTGAAACTTCTCATACAAATCATTTGAAAGCGTGAGAGCTGTCTTCGAATGGTCTACCATAATCAAAAGGGATTGATCGGTTACCATCCGTAGAGCATCTGAAACCGTTACGAGTTTAGTCGCTCCATCTGATTGAATTTTTTCAACCGCTCGTTCGATATCCTGAGCCATAGACGTATCATCATAAACTGCATAAGAGCGTTCGTTGATATTGTTTGCAAATAATTGCATCCCAATCGATGCCCCCAAAGCATCCATGTCTAATTTTTTGTGGCCAACAACAAATACCTGATCAACCGATTTAATTTTTTCGGAAATAGCTGTCATCATCGCACGAGTTCGTGTACGGGTGCGCTTGATAGCAGAGGCTGTCCCGCCTCCAAAGAAAATAGGATCCTTACCTTCTTCTTTTTCTTTCACAACCGCTTGGTCACCACCTCGGACTTCAGCTAAGTTTAGATTCGATAAAGCAACTCTACCGATTTCATCATGTTTGCCATCTCCGTAAGAGAATCCCATACTTACCGTAATGGGTAATTCACGATTTTTCGCTTCCTCACGGAATTGGTCAATAATAGAAAATTTAGATTCTATTAATTGTTCAAGGACCGTATAGTCGGTAAAGAGATAAAAACGATCCATCCCAACTCTTCGGTAAAACATATGGTATTTTTCCGAGAATTCTTCAACAAAGTTTGCAATAAATCCATTGATGCTACTGATATCTGAATCAGACACAACATCTTCTAAATCATCATAGTTGTCTACGGACATAATCCCGATGACCGGCCTAGTCGTTACAAGACCAACGTTGGCCTCGTACTCACTTGAAGCGTCAAAAAAATAAACGACACTGGCATGGGAATCTAGATAAACAGAATATTTCTTATCTCCAATGGTTGCATAATGGCCTTTCCCTTCAAAAGGGATCGCCAACACTTGTTGCAGGTATTCCACATCGAATTGCCCATCCTCAGTGGAGAAAATCAACTCCGCATAAGGATTGAACCACTCAACTTCATTGGTTTCACCGTTTACCTTGATTACACCAACTGGCATTTTATCCAGTAGCGAGGCCAATCCATTTTCAGCCTGATGATTGACATATTGAATTTGTTCTAGCTCATCCAATTCTACTTGCTTTAATTGATGAAGAAAGAGATAGATGACACCGGAAAGAATCAATAGAATCACAAATAAATTTACAATTGTGCCACCCAATAATCTGGAACTGATGGCTAATATAATAAATGCTAACAAACCTACCATACAATAATGGATAGGAGTCATACGAAATTTTTTCATCATAAACCTCTGTTGGGCCATTATACCATAAAACATAAGAAAAAGCGAGGCCAGTCAAGCCTTTCCGCCCAAGAAATAGCTGACACAGATCATGGTCCAATCGCTTATTTGCCAAATGTGGTAAAGGATGTTTACAGCTTTGTAAACATACAGTAAAATGAGAAAAGAAGTAGCTGTTTGGCTACTTCTTCCACATATTTACATCCTAATAAGTTAGGATTCTTTTTCTTGATTCTTAGAAATGCTCCGACTCTTGCCTTCAAGATACACCATCAAGATAGAAATGTCAGCTGGGTTGACACCTGAAATCCGGCTAGCTTGACCAATCGTTTCTGGATTAATCAACTTGAATTTTTGACGAGCTTCTGTTGCGATGGAGTCAATATCATCCCAGTCAATATTGGCAGGAATTCGTTTTTCTTCCATTCGCTTCATTTTTTCAACCTGATCTAAAGCTTTTGAGATATAACCCTCGTACTTAATTTCAGTTTCGATCAACTCGATAATCTTATCATCTAACTCTTCAGCAGCTGGTCCGATAAAGTTGACAACATCTTGGTAAGATACTTCTGGTCTTCTCAAGAATTCTTTGGCTGTGACAGCATCTGTCAATGGTTTAAAGCCTAGCGCTGCAACCTTCTCGTTCGTTTCCTTTACAGGTTTTAACTTAATACTGTCAAGGCGCTTCATTTCATTTTCAAACTGATACTTCTTGGTTTCAAAACGTGCCCAACGTTCGTCGTCAACTAGACCAACCTCGCGACCGATTTCTGTCAAGCGCATATCTGCATTATCATGACGAAGAATCAAACGATATTCAGCACGACTAGTTAACAGACGATAAGGCTCAACTGTTCCTTTGGTTACCAAGTCATCAATCATGACTCCAATATAACCATCACTACGTTTCAAGATGAGCTCTGGTTTTCCTTGAATTTTAAGGGCAGCATTAATCCCTGCCACAATTCCTTGGCCAGCAGCTTCCTCATAGCCAGATGTTCCATTGGTTTGGCCTGCTGTAAAGAGACCTGAAATTTTCTTGGTTTCTAAAGTTGCCCGCAATTGATGTGGAAGGACCATATCATACTCAATCGCATAACCCGTTCGCATCATCTCAGCATTTTCCAATCCCTTAATAGAATGGACAAGATCTCGTTGCACATCCTCTGGTAAACTGGTTGACAAGCCTTGGACATAGACTTCTTCTGTATTTCGTCCTTCTGGTTCAAGGAAAAGCTGATGACGTTCCTTGTCAGCAAAGCGAACAATCTTATCTTCAATAGATGGACAATAACGAGGGCCAACACCCTTTACAACACCTGTAAACATAGGGGCCCGGTATAAATTGCTGTTGATGATCTCATGGCTTTGACTATTGGTATAGGTTAACCAACAAGGGATTTGATCCTTTAAATAATCCTCGTCACGCGAATTGTAAGAAAAGTGATTAGGATTCTCATCACCAGGTTGAATTTCCGTTTCTTCATAATTGATTGACGATGCCTTTACACGTGGTGGCGTACCCGTTTTGAAACGACCAATTTCAAGTCCTATTTTTTTGAGATTGTCAGCCAAATTAATAGAAGCAAGGCTATGGTTAGGGCCAGATGAATATTTGAGATCCCCAATGATGATTTCTCCACGTAAAGCTGTTCCAGTCGTGACAATAACAGCCTTGGCCCCATATTCTTGGTGAGTCGCAGTTCGAACACCAATAACCTTCCCATCTTCTACCAAAATTTCATCAATCATGGTTTGGCGAAGAGTCAAGTTTTCTTGGTTCTCAACCGTCTTGCGCATTTCCTTAGAATAAAGTTCCTTATCCGCTTGGGCACGAAGTGCACGGACTGCTGGACCCTTTCCTGTATTCAACATCTTCATTTGAATGTAGGACTTGTCAATATTCTTGGCCATCTCACCGCCGAGGGCATCTACCTCACGGACCACAATCCCTTTTGCCGAACCACCAATTGAAGGATTACACGGCAAAAACGCCAACATTTCTATATTGATGGTTGCAAGTAAAACTTTACAACCCATCCGGCTCGCAGCAAGCGAAGCTTCTACACCCGCATGTCCCGCTCCGATTACAATAATATCGTATTCTTCTATAAAATTATAAGTCATCTTTTTTATTCCTCCAGCTGAATATGTTGTAATTGTCCGTTCCAATCTGGTAAGGCCGTTTTTAAAAATGCCGGTTTCAGGTCAACAGTTGATAAGCCCTCTAAAGCAAGCCACTGGCAAGGTAAGGACTTTGTATCTTCCTGCATAACCAAAGGTGCTTCTTCCAGCAAGTCCACCAAATAATGAAATTCAATGTTATGGTAGTGAATCCCATCTTGTTCAAAGCGATTTTCAACAATGAAAGCTAGCTGACCTGCTCTAGATGCAACGCCAAGTTCTTCTTTTACTTCTCGAACCACAGCATCTTCAGTAGCTTCATCCACTTGAATGGCACCTCCAATCGTATAAAAACCATCCTCATCTTCTACGACTAACAAACAATTATCTTTTACAATCAAAGCAGTGGCTCTCACACCAAAAACCGTCTGATTCAACTTGGTCCGAAAATCCCGTTTTTGCATTTTACTTCCTTTCGAAACGACACAAAAATAGTCAAAACTCTGAGAAGTGCAGGACAAAAAAGCCTGCAACATCCATGAGCTTTGACCATCATTTCTATTGCTTTTATTATTGTAGCAAATTGAGAACATTTGTCAATTTAAATATACTGACAAACTTTACCATCTCGATAAGCATTGTCAATCAAACCTCCACCGAGGCACTCTTCACCATCGTAAAAGACAACAGCTTGCCCAGGTGTAATGGCCCGTTGAGGTTCTGCAAAAACGACCTCAGCCTGGTCATCCTTGACATGAACCGTCACTTTGGAATCTGGCTGGCGATAACGGAACTTGGCTGTACATTCTAGTGTAAACTCTTCTGGCATATCTCGTGTAAAGTGAACTTGACTAGCTTGTAAACTTGTTGACATCAGTGCTTCATGATAGAAGCCTTGACCGACATACAGAATATTTTGACTCAGATCTTTACCAACGACAAACCATGGGGCATTGTCCCCACCTTGTTGACCACCAATTCCAAGACCACCCCGTTGACCGATTGTGTAATACATCAAACCGGCATGTTCGCCCATATCCCGTCCATCTACAGTCATCATTCGGCCTGGCTGGGCAGGGAGGTAGTTACTGAGAAACTCTTTGAAATTCTTTTCGCCGATAAAGCAGATCCCGGTGGAATCTTTCTTTTTAGCTGTAGCTAATCCAGCCTCTTCTGCTAAACGGCGAACCTCAGGTTTTTCCAAATGTCCCAATGGGAACATGGTTTTTTGAAGTTGTTCTTGTGACAACTGGCTTAAGAAATAAGTTTGATCCTTTCCATTGTCAACGCCGCGTAGCATATGGACAATACCATCCTCATCACGCGCCACGCGCGCATAGTGCCCTGTTGCTACATAATCTGCACCGAGTGTCATGGCATAATCCAAGAAGGCCTTAAATTTGATTTCCTTATTACACATGACATCCGGATTTGGTGTCCGGCCTGCACGGTATTCTGCAAGGAAGTATTCAAAGACGCGATCCCAGTATTCTTTTTCAAAGTTGACAGAATAGTAAGGAATGCCAATTTGGTCTGCAACCGCTGCTACATCTTTGTAATCTTCTGTAGCTGTACAGACGCCATTTTCGTCTGTGTCGTCCCAGTTTTTCATGAAGATGCCAATGACATCGTAACCCTGTTGTTTTAACAACAAAGCCGTTACAGATGAATCGACACCGCCACTCATACCAACAACAACACGTGTTTTCGAGTTATCACTCATAGGTTTCTCCCATCTTTTCGTTTCTCACGATTGAAGGTCGTGGTTTGCTTCAACGATTGAAGGTCGTTTTGAGCA
>CABREZ010000064.1 GCA_902470035.1 uncultured Streptococcus sp.
TGGTCTCGATGATGGAAAAATGCGGACTTTGGAAGATGTGGGCAAAGTCTTTAACGTGACCCGTGAACGGATCCGTCAGATCGAAGCCAAAGCCCTCCGCAAACTCCGCCACCCAAGCAGAAGCAAACCATTGCGTGACTTTATAGAGGATTAAAAATGTCCAGTGGACATTTTTAACGGCCACCCAAAAATAAGAGAGTGGCCCAAGTCCAGTGGACATTTTTAACGGTCGCCTAGAAATAAAAAAGCGACCTAGTTCCTGCGGACCTTTTTAACCCGAGCCAGGAAATTCAAAAGCGAGGAATGTCCTGCGGATCTTTTTAACGGCCACCCAAAAATAAGAGAGTGGCCAGGTCTGGGGGACCTTTTCTAGAGCCCTTTGAATTTAGGATTTGCTGTAAACAAAGAAATTCTTCATGGGGTTGAACCAAATGAAGAAGGAGTGAAGAATGAGTTATACGACAGAAGAAATCGAACAAATTAAAAACCGTATTCTTGAAAATCTAGAGCAGGTCATCGATCCGGAATTAGGGATTGATATTGTCAACCTTGGTTTGGTCTACGAAATTCGGTTTGATGGTGAAACTGGTGAAACAGAAATCGATATGACCCTCACCACCATGGGTTGCCCATTGGCAGACTTGCTGACGGATCAGATTTATGATGCTTTAACAGGAATGGAAGAAGTGACCAAGGTTGATGTAAAATTGGTCTGGTATCCAGCTTGGACGGTTGAAAAAATGAGCCGCTATGCACGGATTGCATTAGGAATTAAATAAAATTGTTTTAAAGGAGGAATGGATG
This sequence comes from uncultured Streptococcus sp., assembly GCA_902470035.1. GTDB lineage: Bacteria > Bacillota > Bacilli > Lactobacillales > Streptococcaceae > Streptococcus. The sequence continues at coordinate 805 of CABREZ010000064.1, forward strand.
TTCCTCTTTTTTTGCGAAGATGGTTTGGATGTCAAATAGTACGAATATTATATCTTCTTTTACGATTATATCTTGCAATCACTTCTTAGTAAGGTTATAATAGAATCATTATTAAATTAAGGAGAAGATTATGAATCAGTACCCTTTGGTCTACTTAGACCATGTTCAAAAAGTGTATGGTAAGCACATTGCCTTATATGATGTGAGTGTTAATATTCAACCGGGTCGTATCATTGGTTTGTTAGGACCAAACGGAAGTGGTAAAACAACCATCATTAAATTAGTGAATGGGCTTTTGCAACCAACTTCAGGTAATGTTTACATCCATGGTGAAGTACCGTCTGCAAGAACCAAACAAGTCGTTTCTTATTTACCAGATACAACTTATTTGGATGAGAATATGAAGATTTCAGAGACTCTTCGTTTCTTCCAAGACTTCTATAAAGATTTCAATGTGCAACGTGCCTATCAATTGTTGAACGACTTACAATTGCACCCAGAGCAAAAGTTGAAACAACTCTCTAAAGGGAATAAAGAAAAAGTTCAATTAATTTTGGTCATGAGCCGTGAAGCGGATTTGTACATTCTTGATGAACCAATTGGTGGAGTGGACCCTGCTGCGCGTGACTACATTCTTAGAACCATCATTCAAAATCGTCGTCCAAACTCATCAGTATTGATTTCAACCCACTTGATTGCGGACGTTGAGCAAGTCTTGGATGAAGCACTCTTTATCAATCAAGGTCGTATTCTGTTGCATGAAAACACAACTGTTCTTCGTAACCAATACGGTAAATCGATTGATGAGATCTTCCGTGAACAATTTAGAATGTATTAGGAGGCTCTTATGTTTGGGAAATTAATGAAATATGAATTAAAAGCAACCTATAAGTGGTATCTCATTATTTCGGGTGTGCTTGCTATTCTCGCTATTTTTGCTGGTTTATTAGCTTCTAGTGTTATTACTGGCGCAGCAAGTTATACAGCAGATACAACCTATACGATTGTGGGAATTGTTGTTCTGGTTATTTTTGCGGGTTACATTGGGTTGACCTTGACCAACTATATCATTATTATTCGTCGTTTTTACAATAATATTTTTGGTCGAGAAGGTTATTTGACTTGGACTTTGCCAACTGGCTCTCATACCGTTTTACTTGCAAAAGCTACATCTGCTTTGATTTGGAGTATCTTCTGTTTTATTAGCTTGGTCCTTTCTTTGGTTATTTTCCTAGGTGTAATTGGACTTTCTCAACAACAGAATATCTTTGAGGTGCTTGGTCTACTTCTTGAACGTATTGGTGGCCCTCTGTTTTGGCAAACCTTGTTTTTCCAATTGTTAGCAACCATTTCAGGGATTTTGATGCTCTATTGTGCGATTTCTCTGGGCCAACTCTTTATTAATCATCGTGTCGTAATGGCCTTTGTCTTTGGTTTTATTCTTTGGGTTGTTCTTAGCATCATTGGAAGAATGTTTCCTACTGTGGAGTTAACCAGCCTTTCATATCTGTCAAGTGGCTATTATGATACCCTTAGCGATGTATTGGCTGTTAACTTTATTCCGGCTTATATCTATGAACTAGTGAAAATTGTAGCGATGTACTTTACAGTTCATTATGTAACAAAATTCAAATTGAACTTGCAATAAGAATGAAAGAGGAAGGAATTCCTCTTTTTCTTTTGCCATTTTACCCAAAAAATGATAAACTTGAGTATATCATTTTGGGGTCGTTACGGATTCGACAGGCATTATGAGGCATATTTTGCGACTCGTGTGGCGACGTAAACGCTCAGTTAAATATAACTGCAAAAAATAACACTTCTTACGCTCTAGCTGCCTAAAAACCAGCAGGCGTGACCCGATTCGGATTGCTCGTGTCTGATGACAGGTCTTAATTTTAGCGAGATACGATCAAACTTTGTCTAGCAGTTTGATAAGAGATTGATAGACTCGCAGTTCCTAGGCTTGAGTTATGTGTCGAGGAGCTGTTAAATCAATACATAACCTATGGTTGTAGACAAATATGTTGGCAGATGTTTGGACGTGGGTTCGATTCCCACCGGCTCCATTTTTATATATGCAAACGACAAACCCTTGTCGTTTTTTGTTTCTTTAAAAATCTATCAAGCAATGATATCTTGTGAGCGATTCCTAAATTTTTTGTTGACAGGAGGGGCGCTTTTCCGTATAATGGATACTAGTTTGGAAGATTACTCAAGAGGCTTAAGAGGCCGTGTTGGAAACGCGGTAGGCGTGTAATAGCGTGCGTGGGTTCGAATCCCATGTCTTCCGTATAAGAAAGAAAAGCAGATTTATCGATCTGTTTTTTTTGTTAGGCAGGATTAGCAATGGGTAAGAGTGTCTTCTTTGTCGGATTTCCTGTATAATAGAAGGAAAGAACGGACGAAAAGGAGTGCAAGGTGATTACACAACTGGACACAAAATCGGTTTATACCTTTATGGACAGTTTAGTCTCTATTCGAGACTATATTCAGCGTGCCAAAGAAATGGGTTACCAACAAATTGGTCTCATGGACATAGATAATTTATATGGGGGCTACGAGTTTTTAGAAGAGTGTCAAAAAGCTGGTATGGGGGCTGTCCTAGGTCTTGATTTGGAGGTCGAGTTACCAGCTGGGCCTTTGTCTATCCGTTTGATTGCATTAGGAACCAAAGGCTATAAACATTTAATCAAGATTTCTAGCATGAAAATGATGGGGACAACAGACTGGTCGGCTTTCCAACACTTTTTGGAGGATATAGCCATCGTCGTTCCCTATTTTGAAGGGATTGAGTATTTAGACTTGCGCCAAGACTTTGCGATTGGTGTCTTTCCGGATACTCCAGCGAAACAGGTTTCTCGTCCTGTTTTCCCACTCCATACGGTACGCTATTTTTCTACGAGTGATTTGGAGAGTCTTCAGATGCTCCACGCTATTCGTAATAATTGCAGTCTGAAGGAAGTAGGAGCTGTTGACACTTCTATGATGTTCCTGCCACCAGAAGAGTTGGAGAGGGCCTTTGCTCATAATTATCCAGATAGTATTGTCTATCTAGAGAAGACCCTTGCGGCTGTTCATTATGAGATTGATACGCAATTGAAGCTTCCCCGTTTTAATCCGGAGAAGCCTGCTGTCGAGGAATTACGTGAATTGTCTGAAGAAGGTTTGAGAAGCAAGGGGCTGGACCAGACGGTTTACCAAGAGCGTTTGCGTCATGAATTAGCTGTCATCCATCAGATGGGCTTTGATGACTACTTCTTGATTGTCTGGGATTTATTACGGTTTGGTCGAAGTCAGGGATACTATATGGGGATGGGCCGTGGATCAGCAGTTGGTAGTCTAGTAGCCTATGCCTTGGATATCACAGGTATTGACCCAGTCAAGAACAATCTCCTCTTTGAGCGCTTTTTGAATCTGGAACGCTATACCATGCCAGATATTGATATTGATATTCCAGATGTTTATCGTCCCAAATTTATCCAGTATGTTAAAAATCGCTACCGCAGTCCTCATGTGGCTCAAATTGTGACCTTCTCAACTTTTGGAGCGAAACAAGCCATTCGAGATGTGTTTAAGAGATTTGGAACCCCAGAGTATGAGTTAACCAATCTTACCAAGCGGATTGGCTTACGGGACACCTTAGCCTCTGCTTATGAAAAGAATTTAGCCTTCCGTCAAGCCATCCAAAGTCGTCCAGAATACCGTAAGGGGTTTGAAATTGCGAAGAGGATTGAAGGGCAACCGCGTCAGACGTCGATTCATGCGGCAGGTGTCGTCATGAGTGGAGAAGACCTCACCAATCAAATCCCGATCAAGATGGGTGAGGAGATGAATCTGACCCAATATGATGCCCATGGTGTTGAGGCAAATGGTCTGCTCAAGATGGACTTCTTAGGACTCCGAAATTTGACCTTTGCTCAACGGATGCAGGAAGCAGTAAAGGAAAAATATCAAAAGGATATTAAGATTGAGGATATTCCTCTAGAAGATCCGGAAACGATTGCTTTGTTTGCTGCGGGAAATACCAAGGGAATCTTCCAGTTTGAGCAAACGGGTGCTATCCGTTTGCTTAGACGAGTTCAACCTAGCTGTTTTGAAGAAATTGTTGCGACGACTTCCTTGAACCGGCCAGGGGCTAGTGACTATATCGATAACTTTGTCAAACGCAAGCATGGCAAAGAGAAGGTCGATATGATTGATCCTAGTTTGGAAGGGATTGTAGCACCAACTTATGGCATCATGCTCTATCAGGAACAAGTCATGCAGGTTGCCCAGATCTTTGCTGGCTTTAGTCTAGGAAAGGCCGATATTCTCAGACGGGCCATGGGGAAAAAGAACGTGGCAGAAATGCATCGGATGGAAGATGACTTTATCAAGGGGGCTATCGCGCTTGGGCATAGTGCAGAAAAAGCCAAGCAAGTCTTTGCCATTATGGAAAAATTTGCTGGCTATGGCTTCAACCGTTCCCATGCCTATGCCTACTCTGCCTTGGCCTTCCAATTGGCTTACTTTAAAGTCCATTATCCAGATGTCTTCTTTGACATTATGCTCAACTACTCTAGTAGTGACTATTTGACAGATGCTTTGCAATTTGATTTCCAAGTAGCTCCTTTGACCATTAATACCATTCCTTATAAGGATAAGTTCCAAGATCAGAAGATTTATCTAGGAATGAAAAATATCAAAGGTCTTCCAAAGGATCTAGCCTATTGGCTTATTGAACAACGCCCCTTTGAGAGCATTGAAGATTTTATCTTGCGCTTGCCTAGCCAATACCACAAACTTCCTCTCTTAACGCCTCTGGTAGAATTGGGCTTGTTTGACTGCTTTGAAAAGAATCGCAGAAAAGTCCTTCAAAATCTTCCCAACCTATTTGTCTTTGCGGATGAATTGGGTAGCTTATTTGGCCAGGCTAATTATTCCTGGATGGATGCTGAGGATTATAGCAAGGCCGAGAAGTATGAAATGGAGCAGAGGGTCATTGGGGTCGGTCTCAGCCCTCATCCTCTGGTGGAAATTGTAGCCGCAAGTAGCCAACCGACTCGGCCGATCGCTTCTTTAAGCGAAGGAGAACAGGCCACTATCCTAGTCGAAGTCCAATCCATACGGACCATTCGAACCAAAAATGGGGAAAATATGGCCTTTTTACAAGTTTCCGATCTCCAAAAGAAGATGGATGTCACCCTTTTCCCAGATACTTATCGCCAGTATAGTGTAAAAATAAGAGAGAAGGGCTATTACTATCTCAAGGGGAAAGTACAATCTAGAGATGGTCGTCTCCAAATGATATTGATGGAAGCAGAAGAAGCTACCAATCAGCGTTTTTGGATTCAATTGTTTGATCACCAAGAGGACCGGGCAGTTTTAGATATTTTAAAAGCCTATCCGGGTCCCTATCCTGTCGTTATTCGCTATGAAGAGGAGAAAAAGACCATTCAATTAAAAGGAGTTTCCGTCCAGAAAAACGATAAGTTAGAAAATGAACTGGCAAGTATTGCTATGAAAACGATTTATCGATAAAATCTACGGAAAATAGGAGAAATTTGAGGCTCTTTGTGTTATAATCATTTAGAATGTAAAAGAAAAAAAGGAGCAAATATCGAAATGAAACGTATTGCTGTTTTAACCAGTGGTGGAGATGCCCCTGGAATGAATGCTGCTATCCGTGCAGTTGTTCGCCAAGCAATTTCTGAAGGAATGGAAGTATTTGGTATCTATAATGGATACGCTGGTATGGTTGCTGGTGATATCCATCAATTGGATGCTTCATCAGTTGGAGATATTATTTCTCGTGGTGGAACGATGCTTCATTCAGCTCGCTATCCTGAATTTGCTGAACGCGAAGGTCAATTAGAAGGGATCGAGCAGTTGAAGAAACATGGAATCGAAGGTGTCGTCGTTATCGGTGGTGATGGATCATACCACGGTGCGATGCGTTTGACAGAACATGGCTTCCCAGCTGTAGGACTTCCTGGGACAATTGATAATGATATCGTTGGTACAGATTTTACAATCGGGTTTGATACAGCAGTTACAACTGTTATGGACGCGATTGATAAGATCCGCGATACTTCATCTAGTCACCATCGTACTTTCGTTATCGAGGTAATGGGACGTAACGCAGGGGATATCGCCCTTTGGTCTGGTATTGCTTCTGGTGCGGATGAAATTATCATTCCAGAAGAAGGCTTCGCTATCGAAGATGTCGTTGAGAGTATCAAGAAGGGCTACGAAAAAGGTCGTACACACAACATCATCGTTCTTGCAGAAGGTGTGATGTCTGCTGCTGAATTTGGTAAAGCCTTGAAAGATGCTGGAGATACAAGCGATCTTCGTGTAACAGAACTTGGACATATCCAACGTGGTGGTTCACCTACTGCGCGTGACCGTGTTCTTGCTTCACGTTTGGGTGCACATGCTGTTAAGTTGTTGAAAGCTGGTATCGGTGGTGTAGCTGTTGGTATCCGCAATGAACAAATGGTGGAAAACCCAATTCTTGGTAGTGCAGAAGAAGGAGCCCTCTTTAGCTTAACTGAAGACGGTAAGATCAAAGTGAACAACCCTCACAAGGCTGACTTGAACCTTGCAGAGTTGAACCGTAGCTTATCTTCTATTTAATATTTATTTGTTAAAATTTGTCTAAAAAGACAGTGTATTTTAAAAGGAGTCATAGAAATCATGAACAAACGTGTAAAAATCGTTGCAACCTTAGGTCCTGCGGTAGAAATCCGTGGTGGTAAAAAATTCGGTGATGACGGATACTGGGGTGAAAAACTTGATGTTGAAGCTTCAGCTGAAAACATTGCTCAATTGATCGAAGCTGGAGCAAACACTTTCCGTTTCAACTTCTCACACGGTGACCACCAAGAACAAGGTGACCGTATGGCAACTGTTAAACTCGCAGAAAAACTTGCAGGTAAAAAAGTTGGTTTCCTTCTCGATACTAAAGGTCCAGAAATCCGTACTGAATTGTTCGAAGGCGATGCTAAAGAGTACTCATACAAGACTGGTGAAAAGATCCGTGTTGCGACTAAACAAGGTATCAAATCAACTCGTGAAGTGATTGCTTTGAACGTTGCTGGTGGTCTTGATATCTACGATGATGTTGAAGTTGGTCATCAAGTCTTGGTTGACGATGGTAAATTGGGTCTTCGTATTTTCGCTAAAGACGATGAAACTCGTGAATTTGAAGTAGTTGTTGAAAATGACGGTATTATTGCTAAGCAGAAAGGTGTGAACATCCCTAACACGAAAATTCCTTTCCCAGCTCTTGCTGAACGCGATAACGATGATATCCGTTTTGGTTTGGAACAAGGTATCAACTTCATCGCGATCTCATTCGTACGTACTGCAAAAGACGTGAACGAAGTTCGTGCCATCTGTGAAGAAACTGGTAACGGTCATGTTCAATTGTTTGCGAAAATCGAAAACCAACAAGGTATCGATAACTTGGATGAAATCATTGAAGCTGCTGACGGTATCATGATCGCTCGTGGTGACATGGGTATCGAAGTACCAT
>CABREZ010000065.1 GCA_902470035.1 uncultured Streptococcus sp.
CTTCTTTGAAGTTCGCTGACTAATTAGTGAGCCTAAGGTCTCAATAATTCCGAATGCCTGAAACCATTAAGTTTCAGGCACTTTTCTCACGGCAGAAAGTTTCAATAGAGGATTTGATAACTCTGAATTTGTTAGATTTGTATAAAAGAACAGTTCGTCACTGTTCTACAAGCTTGGTTTTGACCAATTATTTTATCTAATTTCCCCCTGCCTCTTGTCCCATTTCCTGGGTGCGTTTGTAGGCAGCTTCCACACCTGCAATAATGTCGCCCCGTAAACCAACTTGTTCTAAGCGGTTGACTCCTGCGATGGTAGAGCCACCTGGACTACAAACAGCATCCCTTAATCGGGCTGGGTGATGGCCTTGACCTTGCTCCGAGACAAGCTTCCATCTTGATTGGTTAGGGAAGAGGTTCCCACTTTAAACACAATTCTCTTATTCTTCATCCATTCATTCTCCAGAGCATTCGATTGTAACATTATACCATGAAAGCCTTAAAAAATACTAAGAGCGGACAAGGGAGAACCTTCATTTGCCCACAAAAAAATGAGTTTGAACCTTAAGAATCAAACTCGTTTTTATGATTGAATGCTTATCCTTGACGGAGTTGCTCCAAGGTTTTTTGGAAAATCTCCGGAACCTCCACTGAAAACTCCATGACCTCTCCCGTCCGAGGATGGGTAAAGCCCAGTGTTTTAGCATGGAGGAATTGCCCATGGCCTTTCAAAGTCTTGCGAGGTCCATAGACTTCATCACCAGCGACCGGATGGCCGATATAGGCCATGTGAACCCGGATCTGGTGGGTTCGCCCGGTCTCCAATTGCAGCTCGACCAAGCTATAATCCCCGAAACGCTCCAAGACTTGGAAACGAGTCAGGGCTGGTTTCCCTTTGGCTGTCACAGCCTGCTTCTTGCGGTCCTTGTCACTCCGCCCAATCGGCGCCTCAATGACACCCCGATCATTGGGTAGATTGCCATGAACAATGGCCCAATACTTACGCAGGGACTTCTTAGCCTTGAGCTCATCTGCTAAGGTTACATGGGCCGCATCGTTCTTGGCCACCATGAGAAGGCCAGAGGTGTCTTTGTCAATCCGATGGACGATCCCTGGACGAAGCTCACCATTAATGCCTGACAAGTCTTTGATGTGATACATGAGGGCATTGACCAGAGTTCCACTGGTGTGACCAGCACTAGGATGGACCACCATGCCCTGGGGTTTATTGACCACTGCGACGTCTGCATCCTGATAGACAATCTCTAAGGGGATATCTTCTGCTTCATAGGTCACTTCTTCAACTTGAGGGACTTCATAACTGATGACATCCCCTTCTTTTACGGTATACTTGGCCTTTTTGACTTGACCGTTGACGAGGATTTTTCCTTCCTTGATCTGCTCATTGGCCAAGCCACGTGAGAGTTCAGTCAACTCTGAGACAGCCTTATCCAGTCGCGCTCCAGCGACTTCTACTCTAACTTCCATGGCTCTCCTCTCTCAAAAGATAAATCAGTAGCAGTCCTACACCGATGGTTAAATAGATATCTGCTACATTGAAGATGGCAAAATTCATAAAATCCAAGTGAAACATATCGACGACAAAACCCTGACGAACCCGGTCAATAAAGTTGCCGATACCCCCTGAGATAATCAGGGTCAACCCCAACAAGAGCCAGAGTGAACCCTTGATGTGACGATAGAGATAGACAAAGGCTGCCCCCATCGCAATCAGGGTAATAATGGTAAAGAACCACTGTTGGTTTTCCAACATGGAGAAGGCTGCTCCAGAATTTTTTAGGTAGGTCAGGCTGACCACTTTGGGAATGAAGCCACGCATACCCCCTAGCGGGATCTCCTTGACAACATACCCCTTCACCGCTTGATCCAGAAGGATTAAGAGGAGGATACTGATAAAAATACTTACTTTTCTCTTCATTGCCTACCTCTTCTCATCAAAGTAGGCTTCCATGACTTGGACAAACTTCTCAGCCACTGGTGAGAGATCCACCTCTTCCCGCTTGACATAGACCATTTTATTATTCAGATCATCGATCAAGGGGATAACGGTAATACCGTTCACCGACTGGCTATCCAAGAAGCCAGACCCAGTCGCATAGGCATCGGTCCGCTCCAAGATCCCATTCAAGGTCGCTCGGTCTGTCACATTGAAGAGTTGGGAACTGCTACTCGTATCGACGAAGTTCTCCGAATAGTAGAGATACTCATCCTTTTCCTGGGTAAAGCGAACAGTCGGCAAGTGCGCCAAGTCCTCCATCACTAAGGATTCTTTCTTGGCTAATGGATGGCCCTTACGCAAATAGATATGGGTCTGGAAAGGAATCAGGTCAACGACTTCCAAGCCCAGTTTATCCACCCGTTGCATGATTCCCTTGGTATTTTGCTTATTGAGGTAGATAATCCCCAGTTCACTATGACCCTGTGCCACTTCATCTAAGATTTGAACCGTGGTCGACTCAAAGATCCGGAAGTCTTTGTTCTCAGGATAAAGAACTGAGAATTGGGTAATCAAAGGGGGAAGGAAATCATAGTGCTGACTCGAGATCGAGAATTCTTTCTTTTCTTCCTCAGGATTGGCATACTGGTTTTGAAAAACATCAAAGCCCTTGACCAATTCTTGGGCCTTTTCATAAAATTCCATCCCCCGGCGGGTCAAGAAAGTGCCTGAACTAGTCCGACGGAAAATCTTAAAGCCCAGTTCCTTCTCCAATTCTCTCACAGAGATGGACAGACTCGGTTGACTGACGTACATTTTTTCAGCTGCTTCACGAAAAGTACCACTATTAGCAATCGCGACAACATAGCGTAATTGTTGAATATTCATGTCTTCTTCCTTCTAACAATATCACTCCATTATACCATAATCTGGAGGATGAAAAAAGTTGGGGGCTTCAATCGAAAGAGCACAAAAAAACTCTCTGAACAATCAGAGAGTTTTATAATCTGTTACCTCGCCTTTATATCTCAAGGCTCGGGATAAAAAGGTTCACTGAACCTTTTTATTTTGCGATTGGGTAAACAGAAACTTGTTTCTTATCGCGACCTTTGCGTTCGAAGCGTACTACGCCTTCAACTTTAGCGAATAAAGTATCGTCTCCACCACGTCCAACGTTCACACCTGGGTAGATGTGAGTACCGCGTTGACGGTAAAGGATAGATCCACCTGTTACAGTTTGTCCATCAGCTGCTTTAGCTCCAAGACGTTTAGCTTGTGAATCACGTCCGTTTGATGTAGAACCTCCACCTTTTTTGTGGGCGAAAAGTTGCAAGTTAGCAAGATTCAATTTCAACATAATTGTTTTCCTCCATGTTAGTTTTCTGTGATAACTCTTGTTTGGACGAACTCCGATGAGTTCTCCGATAAGTTTGCCATCCCTAAGAAAAATGATTCAAAGAATAGTTGGGTCATTTCTCTTTGATGAGGTGGAATGTCTGTCGGGATTGTTACCCGCATGAAGCCACCCTCTTCTTCGTTTAATTCTAGTTCCGGTTCATAGCCTGCAAATTTCTCAACTGAGTTGACAAAGTTAATGGCAAGCGTAGAAACCGATGCACACACGACATCTAAGCCGTATTCGCCACTTTCGGCGTGACCAGTAATTTCTGCACTCCTCAGCTCGCCATCTTCGGCTCGTTCAAAGACTGCTTGTATCATGTGTTCTCCTAAAAATTAAGCGTTGATTGCGTTGATGACAACTTTAGTATAAGGTTGACGGTGACCTTGTTTACGGTGGCTACCTTTTTTAGGTTTGTACTTGTAAGTAACAACTTTCTTTTGTTTTCCTTGTTTTTCAACAGTTCCAACAACAGTAGCTCCTGAAACAAGTGGAGTTCCGACAACAGTGTTTTCACCACCAACAAGAACAACTTCGTTAAATGTAACTTCTTGACCAGCTTCAACGTTCAATTTTTCAACGTAGACTGCTTGACCAACTTCAACTTTAACTTGTTTTCCGCCAGTTTTAATGATTGCGTATGTGCTCATTATGCACCTCCTATGTATTTTTGGGTTTCCCCGTATTTTGTGAAGACTCGCCTAGCATCGTGGGACGAACCACTTAAGCTCAAAGGATGAGCGACGATGATCGAGCGGTTGCACAGGCATGTGCATAGTCAACTCTCTAAGTATATCACTTCTATCAGACAAAGACAAGTATTTTTGTCCCTTGAAAACGGATTTTCATCATTTACTGATAAAAAAAGAGGAAAACAAGCGTTTCCCTCTTTTTATTCTATTGGTCTTGCTGATTCTTCAAGCAATCTTACTAGGTCTTACAACAAATCCTCAATCAATTCATCGACTTCATCCGCTTCAGCTTGAGGAGTGATCTCTGTGACCATGATTCCAGCAACAGCTCGTTCGACCAAGGATTCCACGTCCATACGTTGCTCATACTGCTCCGCATTTTTGAGTTTCGGATTAGTCTTTGGACGATCTGGTGCAAAGATGGTACAGCAATCTTCGAAAGGCTGGATGGAGATTTCAAAGGTATCGATGGCTTGGGCGATATCGATAATCTCCAACTTATCCATGGTCACTACTGGACGGATGACAGGTGTATTGGTCACGGCATTGATAGCCTGCATGCTCTCCAGCGTTTGGCTGGCTACCTGACCGAGACTTTCCCCATTGATGATGACTAGGCCACCACGAATTTGACGGATGCGATCTGTAATCCGCATCATAAAGCGGCGAGTCAAAGTCATGAGATAAGCTTCCGGCGCCTTGGCTTTAATCTCTTCTTGAATCTCAGTAAAAGGTACTTCAATAAACTGGATATTGCCTCCAAACTTGGTTAATTTACGAGTTAAATCGTGGGCTTTTTTCAATGCTCCCGGGCTAGTATAAGGTGGGCTAGCAAAGTGGACCGCTTCAATGTCCACACCTCGCTTCAAGGCTAGGTAACCAGCTACTGGAGAGTCAATCCCACCAGATAGCATGAGCATCCCTTTTCCAGATGTCCCAACTGGCAGACCACCTGCTCCTTTAATGGTCTCGTAAGAGATATAGGCTGCTTCTTCCCGGATCTCTACTTGGAGGTTGATATCCGGTTTTTTCATTTGGGCTTGGATACTTGGAATCACTTCAAAGACAGCTCCACCCAAGGTTTGATTGAGTTCGCGGCTATCGAGTTCAAAAGAGTGGTCACTCCGTCTGCTGGAAATCTTGAAGGTCATCCCTTCTTGGAAAATATCCTGCATGATTTCTTGAACGGCTGAAATCAAGGCCGGGATAGATTTCTCAATCTTGTAGACTGGAGAAAAGTTTTGGATTCCGAAGACCAGTTTGAGGGATTCAGCCACCGGTTCATAATCCGTTCCATTTAGATAAGCATGAGCGCGGTCCCGATCGGCTGTCACTTTGACAGCTGGATAAATGGATAAAACATCTGAAATATTGTTGCGCAATTTATTGATGAAGCGCATCCGGTTCTTTCCTTTAGTAGAAAGCTCACCATAGCGAATCATAATTTCTGAATAAGTTAATGGCATAATTACTTCCTTTTCTTTTTCTTAACGCACCTTACGTGTTTTTTCATAGATTAGTTTGAACTTGGTCAAAAATTGCTCGACTTGACTCATATCATTTTCGAGATCTAGACTGAGACGGACAGCTGTTTGCGCCAGTGCATTGGCTACTCCCATGGCGATCAAGGTTCCAGCAGGTTTACCAGCCTTGGAAGAACAGGCAGAGGTTGTCGATATGTAAATCTCATACTCTTCAAAAGCGTGAACGATGACTTCTCCTCGTACTCCCTTGATACCGAAGGTCAAGATATGAGGCGCAAAGCCCTCATCTCCAGAGAAGACCATCACATCTGGATAGTGAGCTAATTCCTCACGAATGACTTCTTTTAACTGATGGCACTTGTACTCAAAGACCTCTTGACGCTCCATCGCCAAGCGCAAGGCCTTGGCAGTCGCAGCAATTCCAGCTAAGTTCTCCGTAGTCGAACGAAGGTCCTTTTCTTGTCCTCCGCCTGTTAAGAGGGGACTGATCTTTTTACCTTCTTTGAGGTAGAGAAAGCCAACCCCACGAAGTCCATGAAACTTGTGACTGGAGAAGGTCGCTAAATCCACCCGATCTGGTAAGTAGAGAGCAGTTGAAATCTTAGCAAGAGCCTGAACCCCATCGACGTGGAAGGTGATGGTCGGACGATCCGCCAATAGAGCCGAAATGGCTTGAATAGGCTGGATAGAACCTACTTCGTTATTCACTGCCATGATAGACACAAGGGTTGTATCCGGACGCAAGAGTTTTTCCAACTCTTCTACTTGGACAAAGCCACGCGCATCAACTGGAGCTATATCCACCTCAAATCCTTGATCTTGTAGCCAAAGGACTGATTCCTTTACAGCCGGATGCTCAATAGCTGAGACAATAATATGCTTCCCGTAAGGAGCTTTTTCAAAAGCAACTCCTTTGATCGCCCAGTTGTCCCCTTCAGTCCCACCTGAAGTGAAATAGATTTCTTCTGCTTTCTTGCCTAGGAGGGAAGCTATCTGCTTGCGAGATGCCTCCAAAATCCGAGTCGCTTGACTTCCCAGGTTATGCAAGCTAGATGGATTGCCCCATATTTTGCTTGCGACTTCCGTGTAGGTAGCCAAGGCCTCTGGATAAGGTTTGGTTGTTGCTGAATTATCAAAGTAAATCATCTTCCACTCTCTCCTAGTCAATTTTCAATCATCTTATTGTAACATTTCTAGGTTGGAGGGACAAGGATTTGGCAGGCTTCATTTTGTTCCTAGTTTCAGACAGAAAACTTGTAAATTTCTCAAAATAGCTTATGATGAAGATGGAGAGTTTTGTCAAGCGCTTACAAAACTAAGTTCTGGCTTTTAAAACATTTGTTCAACCACTGAACTGGTCTAGAAAGATGATAAAAGGAGACAAACATGAAACGACCAATCTATCTTTCCATTGCCCTAGCTGGAAGTCTTGCTCTTGGAGGACTACTCGCTGTCCTACCACCACTTCCGTTTGCCCTTCCCTCTGCCCAACTAGCCTGTCACGGTAAAGGACAGTGTGACTTGCAACAGCCCTTGGAAAAGCCACCTTACTTTAGGGAAGATGAAGGGAGTCTACGTGAAATGAGTCTTATCCAACCAATCCCTGGTGAATCCGATAGCCACATCGAATTCAAATGCTTGGTCGAATACAATGGCTGGTTCCGTCGTATCATCCGTGTCAAAGATGTAAAAGTGATTTCAAAAACCAAGGAATTCAAGGGTAAGATTGACTACTCTATCCCGGATCCAAATAAGATAGAGATTCAGGCGAATGGCCAGTTTATCTCTCCTAATGACTCCTCTAGTTTTAGCAACCATGAAATCATCAGCCAACCTAGTCAAACAAGCCAACCGATTTCAGTCTCTGAAAAAGGACAGGCAAACTTTGAAACGTCCTCTGAAGCAAGCGAGACTCAAAGCGTCCAGTTTGAAAGCAATTTGAAATTTTAAAAACCTCTTTCATTTCTTCTTAGACATTTTCATAAAAATAACGTATAATGACTAAAGTGTTCACATAAAAGAACCAAATATGAAATGAAGAGGAAACAGCTTATGTCACAATACTCACGAAAAGAAAAACACCAAGACAGCAACAGACCATCTAGAAGCGAAAAAGTGAAACAGAGTCTTTCTTTATTCCAGATGATTGTCGCAACGATTGCTAGTCTCCTCGGGATTATCGTTACTTCATTTACTATTTACAGTATCATGAAACCGACGACTAAGACAGAGGAGAAAAAAGATGGCTCCACTAGCGTTGTCGTTGTCCATGAAAAGGATGGTTCTGCTACTGATTCAAGTGCTACGGGAACGGATACCAGTGCTAGCAGTAGCCAAGCATCCGAAGCAAGCTCTGAACAAACTGATTCATCACAGGTAGAAACCAGTGCCAGTGAAGCTCCTGCAGACACAACACCTTCAGCTACAGATACCGAATCATCTGCTAACCAGTAAAAAAAGACCGTTTGGTCTTTTTTTGTTTCTAAAATAGAAAAGCCTCAGTCAACCAGAATTTCTGATCAAGAGAGGCTTATTTTTATTTTATGACTTCTTGTGTCTTCGCGTAGTTGGCTTCAACAGCTTCTTTTTCAGCTTTCCACCAGTCTTGGTGATCGGTGTACCACTTGATGGTTTCTTCCAAACCTGCTTCGAAGTTTGTGAATTGTGGTTCCCAACCCAATTCTTCACGCAATTTTGTTGAATCGATGGCGTAACGCAAATCGTGACCAGCACGGTCTGTTACACGGTCGTAAGCATCTTTTG
>CABREZ010000066.1 GCA_902470035.1 uncultured Streptococcus sp.
TCAGAAAGCTTGACAGACCGCTTCTGTCGCCTGGATACGGAGAAATTTGGGAAGGTTCCGGATATCACAGATAAGGAATACTACACCAACAGTTTTCACTACGATGTCCGCAAGAACCCAACCCCATTTGAGAAGCTGGACTTTGAAAAAGTCTATCCAGAAGCAGGGGCTTCCGGTGGCTTTATCCACTATTGTGAGTATCCAGTTCTCCAACAAAATCCAAAAGCCCTTGAGGCGGTTTGGGATTATGCCTATGACCGGGTTGGCTATCTAGGAACCAATACGCCAATTGACCGTTGCTATAAGTGTGACTTCGAAGGGGACTTCACACCAACCGAGCGGGGCTTCACTTGCCCAAACTGTGGCAATAGTGATCCTAAAACAGTAGACGTTGTTAAACGGACCTGTGGCTATCTTGGAAACCCACAAGCTCGCCCCATGGTCAATGGACGCCACAAGGAAATTGCTGCGCGTGTCAAACACATGAATGGGTCCACGATCAAATCAGCTGGACACCAATTGACAGATTAGAAAAGGAAGATTATGGGAAAATACCAACTAAGGAAGATTATGGGAAAATACCAATTAGACGATAAAGGCAAGGCCCAGGTTCAACGATTCCACGAAAAGCATTCGACAGGTGGAATCAATAAAAAAGACCGGGTAGCTAGCCTGAGAGAGCAATTTTTAAAAAAAGCTAAGAAAAAATAAAAGTGAGAGTTCGCTCTCGCTTTTCTCGTATGGGGGGAGGTAAAGATGGAACTACGCAGACCGACTCTAGCAGATAAAGAAACTGTATTAGACATGATGGCAGAGTTTGAAGCGAATCAATCAGCTCACGATGGCGGATTTTGGGATGCTGAGAATTTTGTTTATGAAGAGTGGTTGGAAAGTAATCAGAATCATGAAATGGGGATTAATTTGCCTGAAGGGTGGGTGCCTGATATTCAGTTAGTTGCTTTTTCGAGAGATGGACAAGCCGTAGGGTTTCTCAATCTGAGATTGCGTCTTAGTGACTATTTGCTGGAGGTAGGTGGTCATATTGGCTATAGTATCCGTCCCTCTGCGCGTGGGCAAGGATTGGCAAAAGAGCAGCTGCGGCAAGGATTGCAAGTAGCCAAAAGTAAAAATATCAAACGTGCTTTAGTGACTTGTGATAGTGACAATGCTGCCAGTCGAGCAGTGATTCTGACTAATGGCGGAGCTTTAGAGGATGTTCGAGGCGGGAAAGAGCGCTATTGGATTGATTTAGATTGAGGAAAGTTTATGAAGTTACAACGACCAACTTTAGAAGATAAAGACGCGATTTTAGAGATGATTGCTGAGTTCGATGCTGCAAAATCCTATATGCACGGTGGCATGGGCTCCACTTGGAAGCGAGCAAAGGATTTTGCGGATTGGTTGCGAATCGTAGAGCAGCAGGAGGATACTGAGAATCTGCCAGAAGGCTGGGTTCCTACCATTCAATTTTTATCCTTTGATGAGACTGGCTACCCTCTGGGCTTTTTAGCCCTGCGCTTGTCCTTGAATGACAAATTATTTGTAGAGGGTGGTCACATTGGCTATTCCATCCGGCCCAGTCAACGCAGAAAGGGCTTGGCTAAGTTGCAGCTAGAGCTAGGACTAGCAGAGGCTCGAAAGCAAGGATTGGAACGAGTACTGATTACCTGTGATGAAGACAACGAAGCCAGTCGTCGCACCATTCTCTCTGCTGGCGGTGTTTACGAAAACACAATCGACAGAAGTCAGCGCTACTGGATTGATTTGGAGGATGAAGATGAACAATCCCAAACCTCAAGAATGGAAAAGTAAGGAGCTGAGTAAAGGGCGAATCATTGACTATAAGGCCTTTAACTTTGTAGATGGCGAAGGTGTCCGCAACTCCCTTTATGTAGCGGGTTGCATGTTTCACTGCGAGGGCTGTTACAATGTAGCCACCTGGTCTTTTAACGCGGGTATTCCCTACACCAAAGAGTTAGAAGAACAGATCATGGCCGATTTGGCCCAACCCTATGTTCAGGGCTTGACCCTGCTTGGGGGGGAACCTTTTCTCAACACTGGTATCCTGCTGCCTTTGGTCAAGCGCGTGAAAAGAGAATTGCCTGACAAAGATATCTGGTCTTGGACCGGCTACACTTGGGAAGAAATGATGTTAGAAACGCCTGATAAACTGGAGCTCTTGTCGCTGATTGATATCCTGGTCGATGGACGGTATGATAAAAGCAAACGCAACCTCATGTTGCAGTTCCGAGGCTCTTCTAACCAGCGGATCATTGATGTTCAAAAATCATTGAAAGAAGGAAAGGTTGTCATCTGGGACAAGCTCAATGATGGCAAGGATTCCTATGAGCAAATAAAAAGAGACTAGCACGAGTCGAATAGCCATTATAAAGATGGACTTTTCGTGATTTTTCAGTTTGCAAGAAGTGGGCTCTTTTTTCAGACAATTTCATTCTCACTGATAAAATTCAGAAGGATTCATGGTATAATGGAATAGATTGTACGAAAGTTAGAGGAGTCTAATTCGTATTTTAAGGAACAGAATGAGGAAATGTACATGACATTAATTTATCAATCAACGCGTGATGCGAAAAATACCGTAACAGCCAGTCAGGCGATTTTGCAAGGTTTGGCAACAGATGGCGGTTTGTTTACTCCAGTAAGCTATCCAAAGGTGGACTTGAATTTTGACACATTAAAAGATGCTTCTTACCAAGAAGTAGCTAAGCTTGTCTTGTCAGCTTTCTTGGATGACTTTACAGCAGAAGAGTTGGACTACTGTATCACCAACGCCTATGACAGCAAGTTTGATACGCCAGCCATTGCTCCTCTTGTGAAACTTGATGGCCAATACAACTTGGAATTGTTCCACGGTTCAACCATTGCCTTTAAGGATATGGCCTTGTCTATCTTGCCATACTTTATGACAACAGCTGCCAAGAAACATGGCTTGGAAAACAAGATTGTCATCTTGACAGCGACGTCTGGAGACACTGGTAAAGCTGCCATGGCAGGTTTTGCGGATGTATCAGGAACTGAAATTATCGTCTTTTATCCAAAAGATGGTGTCAGCAAGGTCCAAGAGTTGCAAATGACCACTCAAACGGGCGAAAACACCCATGTTATCGCTATTGATGGAAACTTTGACGATGCTCAGACAAACGTGAAACATATGTTCAATGATGTGGTTCTTCGTGAGAAATTGGCAGCCAACAAGCTCCAGTTCTCATCAGCTAACTCTATGAATATTGGTCGTTTGGTCCCACAGATTGTCTATTATGTTTATGCCTACGCTCAGCTTGTTAAAACTGGCGAAATTAATGCAGGTGATAAGGTTAACTTCACCGTACCGACAGGAAACTTTGGAAATATCTTGGCTGCCTTTTATGCCAAACAAATCGGTCTACCAGTCGGCAAGTTAATCTGTGCTTCAAATGACAACAATGTCTTGACAGACTTCTTCAAAACTCGTGTTTATGACAAGAAGCGCGAGTTTAAAGTAACCACTAGCCCATCTATGGATATCTTGGTCTCTTCAAACTTGGAGCGCTTGATTTTCCATCTTTTGGGTAATGATGCGGTTAAGACAGCTGAACTCATGAATGCTTTGAATAACCAAGGTCAGTATGAATTGACAGATTTTGATGCAGAGATTCTTGACCTCTTTGCAGCTGAGTATGCGACGGAAGCAGAAACCGCAGCAGAAATCAAGCGTGTCTACGAGGCAGATGCTTATATTGAGGACCCTCATACAGCAGTTGCTTCGGCCGTATATAAAAAATACCAAGCGGCGACAGGCGATGAGGCTAAGACCGTGATTGCTTCAACAGCTAGCCCATATAAATTCCCAGTAGTTGCAGTAGAAGCTGTAACAGGGAAATCAGGCTTGACCGACTTTGAAGCTTTGGCTCAGTTGCACGAAATTTCAGGAGTGGCAGTGCCACCAGCAGTTGATGGCCTTGAAACAGCTCCAGTTCGTCACAAGACAACTGTTGCAGCGGCAGATATGCAATCAGCAGTAGAAACTTATCTAGGACTTTAAAAGAGAGGAAGTAAACTCGGTTGGGAAACTAACTGAGTTTCTTTTCATCAGGAGGAAAGTGTGTCTCGTCAACAACAAGTGGATCGACAAATTTTAAGGATTGCCCTCCCTGCTATCGGAGAAAATTTCTTGCAAATGCTCATGGGGATGGTAGATAGCTACTTGGTTGCTCAGTTGGGTTTGGTCGCTGTCTCGGGTGTATCCGTCGCAGGCAATATCATTACGATTTACCAAGCTATTTTTATCGCTCTTGGAGCAGCGGTTGTGAGTCTCTTGTCCAAAAGTATGGGACAAAAAAATCGGCAGGCCATAGCTCGTCAAGCCACTGAGTCTATCAAAGTAACGGTTTTAATAAGTCTTGTTTTAGGGACTTTATCCCTCTGCTTTGGCAAGGAATTGATTTCCCTCTTGGGGGTTGAAGCAGCCGTTGCAGAAGCAGGAGGGATTTACTTATCGCTTGTCGGAGGAAGTATTTTGCTTTTGGGGCTGATGACGACTTTTGGAGCCCTAGTCCGTGTGGCCCACAATCCGCGAGTACCTATGTATGTCAGTTTGTTGACCAATGTTTTAAATGCTCTGCTATCGAGCATCTTGATATTTGTTTTTGGGCTAGGCATCGCTGGGGCTGCCTTAGGAACGGTTCTCTCTCGCCTATTAGGGACTTACTTGCTCTGGCGTCAGGTTCAACTTCCCTTCGCTTCTTTTCGTTGGGGATTTGATCGAGATTTGCTCTCCCTGGCCTTGCCTGCTGCTGGTGAACGCCTCATGATGCGAGCAGGGGATATTGTTATCATTGCTATGGTCGCTGTTTTTGGTACTAGAGCAGTAGCTGGGAATGCCATTGGGGAAGTCTTGACCCAGTTCAACTATATGCCGGCTTTTGGGATTGCGACAGCGACAGTCATGTTGGTTGCCAAAAGTTTGGGACAGAATGATTGGCAAGGGATCAAGCAAATCACCAATCGGAGTTTCTGGCTCTCCTTTCTCGCCATGTTTCCCCTCGCCCTTACTATTTTCTTATTTGGAAGTCCTTTAACAGCCCTTTACACCAAGGATTCAGGAGCTCTTGCCGCTTCCTTATCCGTCATTTTGTTTTCCTTGCTTGGAACACCTCTGACAGCTGGAACGGTCATCTATACGGCTGTCTGGCAAGGTCTGGGTAACGCCCGCCTTCCTTTTTATGCGACCACGATCGGCATGTGGGTGATTCGGATTGGCTCAGGTTATCTGATGGGAGTTATCCTCGGTTGGGGCTTGCCAGGTATTTGGGCAGGTACCCTCTTGGATAATGGTTTTCGCTGGTTTTTCTTAAAAACGCTCTATCATCGGAAATGGAAGGAATAAAATGTATGACACGAGCTTTTATTTGGGATTTGGATGGAACTCTTTTGGATTCTTATGAAGCTATTTTAGATGGGATTGCTGAGACTTATGCCTATTACTCTCTGGACTTTGACCGGGAAGCGGTCCATGCTTTTATTCTTCAACAATCCGTCCAGTCTTTGCTTGAAGACGTTGCTAGAGAACATGGCTTGGATGCGGAGGAGATGAATCGTTATCGTGCTTCTAGCTTGCGTGAAAAAAACGCCCAAGTTCATCTGATGCAGGGGGCTAGAGACATTCTAGCTTGGGCTAAAGAGGAAGGAATTACCCAATTTGTCTATACCCACAAGGGGAAGAATGCTTACCCAATTCTCGAAGATTTAGGGATCCTATCCTATTTCCAAGAGATTGTCACAACAGACAATGGCTTTAGGAGAAAACCAGATCCAGAAGGAGTCGATTATCTAGTGGATAAGTACCAGTTGGATCGGAGCGAAACCTATTATATTGGAGATCGAACCTTGGATGTTGATCTGGCAGACAATGCAGGAATCGGGAGTATTAATTTTTTAGATTACAAGCCGGATATCAATCATGCGATTCAAAGTTTGGATGACATTCGCCTCTATTTTGAAGAAGAAAAAAGTTAACTTATTTAACAAAGCAAGGCTTCTTTGTTGCTGGAATGGCGCTATGAAAAGAATCCGTAAACAATTTGTTTTGAAAATGAAATAATTCCTTAAGAAATCTTTAAGATAAATCCGATATAATAAAACCATAAACAAAGACCTCCTAACTTTGTTTATGAAATCCTAAAACTTTTCTTTTTCATAATAATCTCCCTAAAAGGCCACCAAATCCGGTGGTCTTTTACTTTGCTTTTCTTAGGAGGAGATCATTTCGTTTGAGGCGAGCAAATTTCTTACCTCGACTTTTTTAAAATGATACACTTGATAAATCAATTATTGATAAGTCAATAAAAAGATTAGAGAGAAGGAATGATAGAAATGCATGACTTGCTTTATCAGTTGAAGCTAGCTGATCAGGCTTCAACCCAATTATTTGAAAAACAATTGGGCATTAGTCTGACCCGTTATCAGATACTTCAGTTGTTATTAGTAGAGGCGCCGTGTAGCCAAGCGGCCCTCCAGGAGAAACTAGCGATTGATCCTGCAGCCTTAACCCGCCACTTCAAAGTCTTAGAGGCTGGGGGCTATGTTACTCGTACTCGCAATCCAGACAATCAACGGGAGATTGTGGTGGAACTGACGGAGCTTGCCAGAGATTGGTTGTTGGTCCATCCTCCAGCACATCATCTACAGGTAAAAGGCCAGATGGATCAGATTCTATCTGAAAAAGAGCGGGATCAGTTGCATCGCTTACTCGAAAAATTGGTGTCTGGTCTCGAACACATTACATTTTAAAAGGAGAATAATATGTCTGTCTTAACCCTTGTTTTTGCAAGCCTTGCTGCTTTCGAACATTTTTATATTTTTTATCTTGAGAGTGTAGCAACCCACTCTGCTTCGACTAGTCGTGTCTTTAATATGGATCAGGAAGAATTGACTCGTCCATCAGTAACGGTCCTCTTCAAAAACCAAGGCATTTATAATGCTCTGATTGGTGTCTTTCTCCTCTACGGCCTCTTTATAGCTAAAAATAGTGAAATTGTCGCGATTTTTCTACTCTTTATTATTGGTGTAGCAGCTTATGGGGCTGTGACTTCTAATAAAAAAATTATCTTGACCCAGGGTGGGCCAGCGATAGTCGCCTTAGCCAGCCTTCTTCTGCTTGGATAAGGATCAGCTCTTCCAGATTGGGAAGAGTTTTTCATTCCTATCCTTGGAGCTGCGATGAAAAGGGCTCCATCTTCAGTTAGCAGTTTGCCGTAAAAAATAACTATGCCTTTTGCATTCAGCTTTTAGTTTTCTTGAAGCTTTCTATAAGGAATGGTTTAAGTTTCCCTTGTATACTGTACTTATCCAATAAGAAATGAGGTACAGAAAATGAAAATCTCAGTCAATTATCCAAAACGATTTAAGAAATTGCCACAACAAGGGTCTTGTTACGGCGAATAAATATTTTTCATAAGAGAAGGCTCTACCCGAAAGGGTAGAGTTTTTATGTACCAGGGACCTTGTGATTCGTGGTATAATAGGCCTATGGAAAAAAAGAATAAATTGCTACTCATCGACGGGTCTTCCGTCGCATTTCGTGCCTTTTTCGCACTTTATAATCAAATCGATCGCTTCAAAAATGCCAATGGGTTGCATACCAATGCGGTCTATGGCTTTAATCTCATGTTGAGCCATCTCTTGGAGCGCATTCAACCAACACACGTTCTCGTCGCCTTTGATGCAGGAAAGACTACTTTTCGGACGGAGATGTATGCCGACTACAAAGGGGGGCGGGCAAAAACACCAGATGAATTCCGTGAGCAGTTCCCTTTCATTCGCGAGCAATTAGACCATCTAGGAATTCGCCACTATGAGCTAGCTCAATATGAAGCAGATGATATTATTGGAACACTGGACAAGTTGGCAGAATCAACTTCTGTTCCTTTTGATGTGACTATTGTCTCAGGGGACAAGGACTTGATTCAGCTAACGGATGACAATACGGTGGTTGAAATCTCAAAAAAAGGAGTGGCAGAGTTTGAAGAATTCACTCCAGCCTATTTGAAAGAAAAGATGGGACTGACACCAGAGCAATTTATCGATCTCAAGGCCTTGATGGGAGATAAGTCGGATAATATCCCAGGTGTCACTAAGATTGGAGAAAAGACAGGGATCAAACTGCTCCTTGAGTATGGCTCTCTCGATGGCATTTATGAGCATATCGATGAGATGAAGGCTTCTAAGATGAAGGAAAACCTCATCAACGACAAGGAGCAGGCCTACCTATCCAAGAC
>CABREZ010000067.1 GCA_902470035.1 uncultured Streptococcus sp.
ATGCGTGTCTTTTGGAGCGCTGGTGAGTAGGTCACTGCTCCGACTTCGATCACCCTGTTGGCTGGATCGATCCGCATGAGAGAAAAAGTCCCTAATGCCTTGCCCGAATCTTTGTCTACAATCGCATAGTAAAAGCGACCTTGGGCTGCCATGAGAGCATCTAATAAGCGGTCCCACTCCTCTTCATTTCGGGCAGGACCATTGAACAGATAGGTCCACATAGCTGCTGGAGAGTCCGGCCCGTAGACCTGATAAAGATCCGCCCCGTGTTTTTCTTTTGAGAGGCGCTCAATTACGGTATAGCGACCCTCGATCCGCTCAATAGCTGGCAAGCGCCCCAGTGTAAAATCCGGCAGTGCATCTCCAATCGCTTGACCAAATTCATTTTTTCTCATAAAATATCCTGTCCTACCGCTTTTTCGACATTTTCGCGAATGCGTTGCCGTCCCAGTCCAGTCGATCCCTTATGAGTAGGAATCAAGATGACGGCTGGGGTTACTTGCCGATCGTAGTGGGCAATGGTATCTGGGATTTCCTGAGCCATATCCTCCGTCAGATAGATGATTCCAAAATCTTCTTGGCTCAAGTGCCGTAGGGTATTGATGGTTTCCTGAGCCTCTGCTACGGGAAAGGTCTGAAAGCCAATCATCTGAAAAGGAAGGATGGCATCTCGGTTTCCCACAACGGCAATTTTTTGCGTTTTACTGGCCATAGATCGGTCTCATCCTTTCTTTTATTTTGTCAATTGGAAGCTGATTATCTAGGCCCGTTAAGACCAAACGAAGATTCTTCACCTCCAGCTCTTTTCCGAAGAGATAGCGAGCTAAAGGCAAAGGGCCATCTGTCTCAAAGGAAGCTTGTTCCAAAATTTGGTACTTGATCACATGCTCCAGGTATTCCACTGTTTCAGCGCTCACTCTCCCTGCTCGCATCTGCTCTTCGTACCGAGACAGTTCCACATCATAAGGCAAGGGATTAACTTGTTGGAACCAACTGATGAGGTTGCCCTGCTCCACACACTGGATGACTTCTCTTGCTGAGAGGGTCCCCGCATCGGACAAGAGTTGCTTCATAAAGCTGCCTGGCTTTTTCAGGCTGAGAGCTCGCTCAACAGTGATGACATTGTAACAATCAATGGTCAAGGTGACCAGCGATTCTAGAAGTGAATGCCCCAGGTCTTTCGCCAAGCGTTTGAGATGATCAAAGTAAGCCAGATCCATGCCGATCTCCAGAACGCGAATGTCCTGATAGTCGACATATTCCTGCCAGGTCGCTGCTACTTCTTGAGCCATAAACTCTGGGCAGTTCTCTGAAGAAAAGGTCTTGGCTACTTGTTCAAGAACCGCTAAGGAATAGGGACCTGCATCCAATAACAAGAAATTCAACTCCCGCCCCGTTGCTCGCTCTTTCAAGAAGACCTTGAGATTGTGATAGGTGTACTTGAGGGCAAAGAGGTCGACCACAGCTGGGTTTGGAGCTACCTGATAAGCCCAATCGTACTCAGCTAGAAGGTGCTTCATCAAGGCTTGCTCGACCACTTGGACTTGACGCAGTTGATCTGCCTCCAAGGCATAGGCCGTCCCTTGCAAGAGATTAGCACGCACTTCTGCATCAGAACTGTTCAGAAGGGCATCAAACTGAGCTGGGCTCAAAAAACTAGCTTCACGTACACTAATCCCGGTATTTACTTGAGAATACGTCCGTTCACTCATAGCCCCTCCTAGTTTTTCTCTTCTTTAAAAATGCTGGCTGCCATATGGAAGCTCTGCTCCTCCCGCACAGCATCAACCAAATCACGGTAGAGGTAGCTGGCATCCACTTTGCCAAAGGAAAGGACAAAACCAGCCTCTTGGGCAAGCGTTTCTTTTGCCAATTGAAGCTGTGGATAGGCCTCTATCAAATCCTGACAATCTTGATCTGTCAATTTTTCTGCCGTCACAGCACCTAACGTTAAGACCATTGCTTGATCTGCATAGCGAGGAAGAATACGGTGAAGAAATGTGAGTTCTTCCTGGCGTGACCATGTCGCCATTTTCTGGTAGGCATCCGCAAACAACTCTTTTAAGACCCGTTGCTTGGTGACCAATGTCGATTGGCGCTTTTGATTTTCGATTTGTTGGCTTTCACGTTGCAAGCGGCGCTCAATGGTCTGCAATTGAACCGCCCGTTGGTGTAACTTTTCTTCTACCAAACGAGCTTCCTGCAACTGGGACTCTGCTTGAACCTTAGCCGTTGCTTCCGCTACTAATTTCCGGCCTTTTTCATGGGCCTGTTCAAGGATGGAATCCTTTAATTGGGAATAATCCGTCATTGTTTTTATTTCCTCCTTTGGAGTTCTTCACCACCGATAATAGACGAAGAGAACATTCCTCTTCTCTGACTTAGGTGTGTCTAGATTAGCCGACGCGAAGAGTCAAAAGGAAGGACACAACGAAGGCCAAGATAGCATAGGTTTCAACCATGGCCGCAAGGATAACTCCTTTCATCATGTCTTCAGGGCGTTTTGCCAAGATTTGCATCCCAGCCGTTGCGACATTCCCTTGGTGTTTCGCTGAGAAATAGCCGACAATCGCTACTGGAAGAGCTGTGAAGAAGTAAGCGACCCCTGTTTCAAGAGCCATATCTGGCTTAATTTGCAACCAGATCAAGATCCCAATAACGAAACCATACAAACCTTGTGTACCTGGCAACAATTGCAAGATCAAGGCTTGGGCAAATTTTTCGGGTTGTTCTTTCAAGAGTGCGGCAGCAGCCTGACCGGTCTTACCAACACCTAGGGCTGAACCCATTCCACTAAGAGCCACTGCAATGGCTACACCAAGGGCTGCAAAGAAGGCCCCCCCATGAGTTGAGAAATATGAAGCTAAAGATTCCATGAATATACTCCTATAATATTTTGTATGATTGATTTACTGAATTATTTTTTTGTTTTGACATAGCGTTCCGATGGTTTTAGAGGTTGGAAGGGCTTGCCACCACCCTCGTAGAACTTGCCAAAGAACTCGACAAAAATCAAACGCGCTCCATGCACATAGCCTGATAAGAAGGACAGGAACATGTTGATGGCATGGAGGAGGACAAAGAGGACAAGGCCGACTGTGAACCGTCCCAGGGTTGGGAAGAGATTGACAATCAAGTTAAAGGCTGAACCGATACTGGCCCCGGACAAGCCAAGCGCCATCAAACGGGTAAAGCTGACCAAGTCTCCGACATACCCACTAACATTGTAGAGATTAAAGAGACCTGCTGCTAGTCCTGATAATTTCTTGGCACTGACAATGGACACCACCAGAATCCCAATCGCATTGAGAATGGCTAGCCACTGACCAATGGGGACTAGGTAGGATAAGCCTGGCAGGACATTTCCGACTGCTAAGAGCATCAAGCCCAATAAGATCAAGACCCAGGCAAAGCCTGCATTGTAAGCTTCGGTATAGTCTTTCAGGCGGACATTTTTCATCCCTCCTAGGAAGAGACCGACCAAAACGGTAATGAAACCAAAGACAACCGATAGGATCAAGATGGTCATGGCATTGGTGGTCGTACTGATCAAAGCAAAGGGCATCTCAAAGCCGAAGAAGGAACCGTAGACGACTCCCCAAAGGGCTACCGAGATTCCTAAGAGGCAGAAGAAACGAAGGTTTTTTGCTGCGCTCGGCTGTAGCTGGAAAGCTTTTAAAGCAAAGCCAGTTGCCAGCGTTAACAAGAGCCCATAGCCGATATCTGCTACCATCATGCCGAAGAAGACAAAGTAGAAGAGAGAGACGATTGGCGTCGGATCTTTCTCGTAATACTTGGGCAGGGCATACATCTCAGTCACCAACTCGAAGGGCTCCACCAAGGCATTGTTTTTCAGCTTGATTGGTACCTGATCCCATTCTTCTTGGGTGACCTCTCGCGTCTGCAAGACGACTTGGTCCCCAAATTCCTTTTGAAGTTTAGCCTTTAAAGCTTCTAGTTGAGCTGTTTCGATCCATCCCTCTAGGGCAACTAGGTGAGCTGTACTAGCAAGAGAGCCTTTGGCCTCTTCCCGCGCTTCTAGACTCAAGACATAATCGAGTTGGTACTTGAGTTGGTTGAGGTCTTCCTTAGCCTGACTGAGCGTTTCCAAAGTAGCTGCTTCGACAGCACCTTGTTCTTTGATCTCTCTCTTGAGTTGCTCTAAACGTTCTTTCGGCAGGGCCTCTCCTTGGTAGTCAAACTCTTTAAAATGCGAACTGGTCAGCGTATCTTGAATACCCGCTAAGTCACCAGACTTATACAAGACAACGACCCCATGCTCCGTTTCCGAGCTGAAGATCACATCAACCTCTACATCTGGGTGTGCTAGCAAGGCCTGACGCGCCTGATCCTGTTCACTATTCGGAATGGTACCGATTAAGCCACGGACATAGCGGAAACGCTTGAGTTGGTCCGGTGTCGTTGTCAAATCAACCCATTTTTCCAAAGAGGCAAGCTCTTCTTGGGCTAGCTGGATGCGATCCCGCGCCTTTGCTAAGACAGCCAATTGCTTTTGCACCGACTGTAAGAGACGTTGCTCATCACGGATAAGCCCATGAGATTCTAAATCGTGAAAAGACAAGGACAAGGGAGCTTCTTTCAGTTTTTCTAATCCCTTCTTTTGAGGAATGAAAGGCTCCAAGGCCTGAATAGCCTTTTCTAACTGCTCTTCCCGACGTCTTAGTTCATCCAGTCTTTGAGCTAATCCTTTGGTCCCATCACTCGTCTGAAAGGCAACTTGCCAATCTTCTTGTGCGCTCAAATCATAGATTTGGACAGATTCCTCTGACTGGAGCGACAAGAGTAGCTCGTCCATTAGATTTGTGGGCAAGACCAGGGAAAGGTGTTGCATTGGGCTAATTGCCATAGGTTGCTACCACCTTTTCTACAATTTCGTCTACCAAAGCTGCGCGCTTATCTGTCATGGCTTGCTGCACCTTTTCGTCATTGCGTTGACTGGTCACTGCAAGGTCTGCTTCCAAGCTAGCAATCATCGCTTTCGAGGACTCTTCCCGCTCTGCTACTAGCTTAGCGGTCTCTTTGTCATAGGATGCTGCTACCTCCTGTAGGTGATCACCTAACTGTTGGCGCAAATCTTGGACCTGATCCTCGTAACTTGCGACAACGGCTTCTGCCGCCATTTCAATCTCTTGCATCATTTCGAGAGTTGCGTTGGCCATCACTCCACCTCCTTACCTCTTCCTTTACGAGAAGGAACAAATTCTTGTGTAAATTATATCATATTTTATCAACTTTTTTCAGCGTCTTTCCTTTGTTTCCAGAGCTTATTTTTTAACAAAGGTGATTCAAAAAAGATGTTGATTCTGTTCCTTCTTTCAGTCGTTCGCTGGTCGTATTCCTTGTATATCCCGGTTTTTTATGTTATACTGTGAAATATATTATAGGATTTTCTCTATGTGTAACCTCAGTTGAAAGGAGGACCGCTGTGAAACAAGATCGTGATCTCCGAAGCATTATTAAGAGCCATCAAGAAGAAATGACGGAGCTAGAGTTAGACATTGCCCGCTATTTTTTATCTCCTGAAGCACAGCAACACTCTCTTTCCTCGTCTAGAGTGACGGAACTGTTGCATGTATCAAAAGCTGCTTTGACCCGTTTTTCCCAAAAGTGTGGCTTCACAGGCTACCGTGAATTTATTTATCACTTTAACGAAGAAACCAAATCTCAAAAGCAACAATCCCCGCACGACGAATTAACCCAGGATGTCTTGCGTCGCTACCAGCAGGTCCTTCAGGCTACAGAAAACCTAGCAAAAGATGACCAAATCAAAGAAGTCGCCAACTTAATCACTCAAGCAGATCGGGTCTACTTCTTTGGAAAAGGAAGCTCAGGATTGGTCGCTTCTGAGATGAAACTTCGTTTCCTCCGACTGGGCGTTGTTTGTGAGGCCTTAACCGATCAAGACGGCTTTGCATGGACGACCAGTATCTTGGATAAATCCTGTCTGGTCATTGCCTTCTCTCTGTCAGGAACCACACGCTCGATTATCCATAGCCTCTTAGATGCTCAAGAAATGGGGGCAAAAACAGTTCTTCTTACTGCTCAACCAGACGCTATCAAAGATGACTTTACGGAAATTTTACCAGTTGCTCCCCTACCTGGAAGCACCTATATTGACCGTATTACAGCAACCCTTCCCTTCTTAACCACGATTGATTTAATCTACGCTCACTTTCTTGAAATGGATCGGGAGCGCAAGGAGAAAATTTTCAATAGCTATTGGGAAAACAAAAAACTCAATGGCTACGATTCACGTAGACGCTAATCTTCCGATTTATCACCAAGAGCTGAGGATCCTTTCCTCTGCATTCTGGTTTTTCTTTTCCACAAAAAATGCTCACCGCTTAGGTGAGCGTTTTTGAAAGTAGATAAACTATTGTTTTACATAAAACAGCTAGATACTTTTCAAAAAATGACTTTTATTTACAGTTATTTAAGAAGATAAAAAACTTTCCGCTGTGAGAAAAGTGCCTGAAACCATTGTGTTTCAGGCAATCGGGAGTTTTGAAACCTTAGGTTCAAAACTAAGTCATGGAACTTCTTGGAAGTTCGCTGACGTCCGTACTCACCTAAGGAAAGTTTTTCAGAAGACTTTATTTTCAATCTGAAATGCTCACCTAAGTGGTGAGCATTTTTTTGATTTAATTGCGTCTGGCTTGTTGTTGTTTGAAATGGTAGTAAGCTCCTACCATCCCTGCTGTATTTTGATGATGTGCAAACTCCAATTGTGTTTTGTCTGCAAGGCTTGGAACCAGGGAGTCTTTGAGGGCGGCTGAAATTTTTGGTTTCAATATCGCTTCCTGTCCCATGACCCCACCACCAAGGATGACCACTTGAGGATTGACAACATAACAGATATTGGCAAGCCCCTTGCCTAGGTAATCGACCATTCGATCGATTCCCGCCATACAGATGGTATTTCCTTGGGTCGCTTCCTTGAATATGCGACGACCACTCCATTGTTCAACAGGATCTCCATGTTGCTTGGCAACATATTCAACCAAAGCCGTAGTCGAGGCTAAATCTTGGAAGGCACCATCTTGAAGATGAAGATAGCCTACTTCACAGGCAGAATTGCTAAAACCATGGAAAATCTCCCCATTAATTAAGAGACAGCCACCGATTCCAGTGCCGACTGTTAAACAGACAGCAACTTGGGCCCCCTGGCCATTCCCTGACATGACTTCTGCTAAACCAGCACAGTTGACGTCATTTTCAATCTCGCAGGGAATGTGAAAGGTTTCCTCAATTTCTTTTTTAAACTGAGTTCCCGCATAATTGGGAATCTGTGGTCCAGCATAAAAGATTTCCCCCTTATCGGGATCAACCATCCCAGCTGACGAAATACAGACTCCAAGAATGTTATTTTCTTCTAGGTAAGATTCTACTAAAGCTTTGGTTTTCCCTAGAATTCCAGGTCCCCCTTTTTCAGCTTCTGTCGGCATTTCATGCGACTCAATCAAATTCTCTGCTTCATCAATCAGACCATATTTGATATTGGTCCCACCGATATCAATCGCTAGGTAATAGGCCATACACCTCTCCTTTCCGATTTACACTCTTTTTTAAAGGAAACGTTCCTTGACTTCACTGATTAAGCTAGCTGCTTTTTGAACCACTTCCTGGTCTGCTTCAGTTACCGGGGTTAATGGACTCCGAACAGATCCCAGTTCTAGACCTTCATTGATCCGCAAGACTTCTTTAATGACCCCATACATGTTTCCATGAGCAGACGTCAAGACTCCGATAATGCCATTGATGGCAAACTGCAAGGCACGCGCAGTCTCCAAATCCTTGTCCGCAATCAATTGATTGAGTTTCAAGAAGAGTTCCGGCATAGCACCATAGGTGCCTCCAATACCAGCTCCTGCTCCCATCAGACGGCCACCTAAGAATTGCTCATCCGGACCATTAAAGACGATGTGGTCTTCACTACCTAAAGAAGCAAAGGTTTGAATATCCTGCACAGGCATGGAAGAGTTTTTCACCCCAATGACCCGTGGATTTTTCAACATTTCTTTATACAGACTCGGTGTCAAAGCCACACCTGCCAATTGCGGGATATTGTAGATAACGAAGTCTGTGTTTGGCGCTGCTGCGCTGATTTCATTCCAATAGTGGGCTACACTATACTCTGGCAAGCGGAAGTAAATCGGCGGAATGGCCGCAATGGCATCTACTCCTAGTTCTTCTGCATGTCGTGCCA
>CABREZ010000068.1 GCA_902470035.1 uncultured Streptococcus sp.
GCTTTGAAGGCTTCAAGTACAGTCGGAACCGTTTCACCAGCCATGACTTCTCGCTCAGCTTCTGTCAATTCTGGGAAGTCTGAGAAGAAAAGGTCTGTCAATGGAACGATTTCGTCCACCGACTTCATTTGTGGTTTGTAGAGTTCCACCAATTTTTCAGCCTTATCAGTCAAACGTCCTGCTTCTTCAAGGAATGGTTTAGCCATTTCAAAGATGGTCGCAAGGTCTGCATTCTTGATGTAGTCGTTGCTCATCCAGTCTAGTTTCTTCTGATCGAAAGCTGCTGGAGACTTGCTGAGACGGTTTTCATCAAAAAGTTTGATGAGCTCTTCGCGAGAAAAGATCTCATCTTCCCCACCAGGGTTCCAACCAAGCAAAGCGATGAAGTTAAAGACTGCTTCTGGAAGGTAGCCCTTCTTACGGTAATCTTCGATAAATTGAAGGGTGTTAGTGTCCCGTTTAGACAACTTCTTACCAGTTTCAGAATTGATGATAAGTGTCATGTGACCAAACTCAGGTGCTTCCCATCCAAGCGCTTCATAAACCATGAGCTGTTTTGGTGTGTTAGCAATATGGTCATCTCCACGGATAACGTGAGAGATTTGCATATCGTGGTCATCGATGACAACGGCAAAATTGTAAGTTGGGTAGCCATCTTTCTTTTGGATAACCCAGTCCCCACCGATATTGCCACCTTCAAATTCGATATCGCCTTTGACCATATCATGCCACTTGTAGATACCAGACTCATTCACTGCCAAACGAACCGTCGGGATGATGCCCGCTGCCTCACGTTCTGCAACGTAAGCTGCTTTTTCTTCTTCGCTCATACCAAGGTATTCGTTGATGTAGCGAGGGGTTTCACCTGCTGCTTCTTGGCGTTCACGTTCTGCCGCCAACTCTTCTTCTGTCACATAAGACTTGTAGGCTTTTCCTTCAGCCAAGAGTTGGTCAATGTATGTTTGATAGAGTTCCAAACGTTCAGATTGGCGGTAGTTTTCATGGGTCTCAGGACTTTCATCCCAGTCCATGCCCAGCCAACGAAGGTTTTCAAGTTGCGAACGTTCTCCGTCTTCGACATGACGTTTGCGGTCCGTATCTTCGATACGGATGATAAAGGTTCCACCATGGTGGCGTGCATACAAGTAGTTAAACAATGCTGTACGAGCATTTCCGATGTGTAGTAGTCCGGTTGGACTTGGTGCATAACGCACACGAATATCTTTAGTCACGTATGTTTCTCCTAATCGTTCATTGATTCTGGGCTTCTCATCTAACTAGCCCAGGTACTTTTCACTCTATTATAGCATATCTCCCAAGGAGTAGCTTCCTAATCGAGTCGTTCTTCTAGTTCAAAATTGATCGGCAGGGTTGCTAAGAAATGTTCCAACTCCCGCTCCCAATAAAACCATTCATGTTTTCCTGGTCCATGGCTGTAGGTGATATCAAAGCCGAGGTCCTTCAGATGATCCACAGCTATATTGTTGGCCTCATACAGAGCATCTTGCTCTCCGCACCAAGCCCATAAGACCGTCTTTTTATCTGAGTACTTCTCCGCAATGCTTTCCAAGGAGTAAGGACTTGTCGTCCAATCTTCTAGCTTTCCAAAGACCCCTTGCCAATAAGCTGCACTTCCAAGGTCGGTGTTTGCCAGTTGACGCCCCTCAAAGCTAAGAGCACCAGAAAAGCTAGCGGCATGCGAGAAGCGATTGGTTTGAAGAGCCAGTTTGAAAGAGCCATAGCCCCCCATCGATAGACCAGCAATAAAGGTCTTCTCCCGCTTCTTAGTCATATTGGGGAAGAAACGTGCCAAGGTCTTAGGCAATTCCTCTGCGATGGCTGTGTAATAGGGATAACCATACTGTGTATCTGTATACCAACCATTATTGGTATTAGGCAAAACGACAATCAAATTGGTCGAACGTAGGATCCGTTCTACATTGGTCCGTTTCAACCAGGAGTACTGATTGCCATTCATCCCATGAAGGAGATAGAGGACCGGGATATCTTGATCATCCGGATTTTTCACCCGAGACGCATCTGGATAGAGGACGTTGATCCCCCACTCCATTGCGAGCGCTTCTGAATAATATTCAATCTGCATTACTGCCATCTATCTTTCCTCACCATTTCTTTCTTCTTTGACAAGAAAAAGCCGACGATCGACTTTTCCTCTTATGTTAATCTTAGCGTACTTCCATGACAACTGGCAAGATAGCTGGTCGACGTTTGGTCTGGTCAAAGAGGTACTTAGCCAAACTATCACGAACAGCACTCTTGAGCTCACCCCAATCGAAGCTGTCCTGAGCCAAGTATTCTTCCACACTTTGGTTGACAATTTCTGCACTTTCGCGCAAGATATCGCGACTCTTCTTCACGTAGACAAAGCCACGGGTGTGAACTTTTGCCTTCGAGATGATGCGTTTCTCACGACGGTTAACCGTAATAGCCACAATAAAGATACCATCTTCTGAAAGGACTTTCCGGTCACGGAGAACGACATTCCCAACATCTCCAATGGCATTCCCATCGATGAGAACATCTCCTGCAGAGACGCTACCAGCTGGGACGAAGTCCCCATTGTCATATTCCATGATGGAGCCTTTTTTCGGAATGAAGATATTTTCAGGTAAAATCCCCACTTCCATAGCAAGCCTTGCATGGGCATCCAATTCACGGTATTCCCCTTGGATTGGGAAAAGATAGTTCGGACGCAGTAAGTTGATCATCAACTGCAGATCACGCGCATTTCCATGTCCTGATACACGCAAGCTTTGAGTAATCTGTTTGACGACTCCTCCTGCTTGGTAGACCATGTTTTCTACACGTGCCATAACCGCTTCTTTGGCGATAGATGGAGTTGTTACGATATAAACCAAGTCACCATCCTTGATTTCGACATAGCGGTGACGGCCAATGGACATCTTACGAAGTCCGTTGATCGGCTCACCCATACGTCCAGTTTCAAGAATAATCAATTCATGGTCCTCAAAACGAGACATTTCTTTTGGCTTGATCAATAATTTTTCGTTGGCCAAAGAAAGCTTATTTAAACGAATCCCTGTCCGGACGATATTTTCTACGTCAAATCCAGTCAAAACAACCCGACGCCCTGTCTCTGCAGCTGCATCAAAGACCTGCTGGATCCGTGATAGGTTACTAGCAACAGCAGCAACAATTACCCGGCCATCCCAGTCCCCAATGGTATCCAGGATTTCATCTCCAACTTCTTGCTCGCTAGCCACTTGAACAGTGCTGTCAGCATTAGCAGAGTCACTCAAGAGAGCTAGCACGCCTTCGCGTCCAATCTCTGCCAACCGAGCAAAGTCTGTCGCATAAAACTCACTTGCTGTCTGGTCAAACTTGAAGTCTCCTGTATAGACGATGTTGCCCTCAGGAGTCTTGATGACAATTCCCAAACTTTCTGGAATAGAGTGGGTTGTCTGGAAGAAGGAAACCACGGTTCCTCCAAAATCGATTTCTGAATTGGCATCGATCACATGGAAGTCATTGAACTTCTTGACACTGTCGTTGCCCTTGACAAAGAGCTTGGCCAACTCGACGGTCAACTCCGACCCAAATACTGGAACTTTAGCCTCCGCTAAAAGATAGGGAAGAGCTCCGATGGCATCCGCATGCCCGTGTGTTAAAAAGACTCCTGCGATACGATCGCTATTCTCAAAGAGGTAGTCCATG
The DNA here is from genome assembly GCA_902470035.1 of uncultured Streptococcus sp. Classification (GTDB taxonomy): domain Bacteria; phylum Bacillota; class Bacilli; order Lactobacillales; family Streptococcaceae; genus Streptococcus. Next base: position 3,697 of record CABREZ010000068.1, read on the forward strand.
TTGGGAATAACAACATCGACCCCTAGTTGCTCATTTTCTGGATACTTGAGACCAGCATCCAAAACAAAAATAGAGTCATTTACTTCAGCTATGTAGAGGTTTTTCCCGTTTTCACGGACTCCACCTAAAGTAATCAACTTAATGTTACTCATGTTTTCTCCTTTATGTGATGGTTCATACTTACGGTCCTTGGTTCACCAAGTCGAATTACAGTTTTGCAAATTTCTTGCATATCTAGAACATTATACTATTTTTTCACGATTTTTTCAAAAGTCAGATCAAACAAAAGCCCTCCATCATCTGTTGGAGGACCCTTTATTAAGAACCAAGACGACAGCCTAGAATGTCAGCTTGCTAAAGAGACACTAGTCCGAACGATAGTCATTTTTCTTATTCTCAATCACCCGTATCGCTGCCTTAATGACGTGAAACTCATTTAGCAGTTCTTCTAGGTGGTGATAATTCCGATCGCTAAGCGCCCCCTTCTTAAGGGTTTGGGACAAGCTATAAAATCGATCGACATGCTCATCAATATTGGCCAGCAATTCTTTGGCTTCTTTTAAGCGATAGCGATTTAGAAGCTTGCTTTGACTATGTTTATAGGCGAGCACATTCTCACGATGAATATCTTGACAGACTTCCTTCTGCTCTTCATCCACCGTCAAATTGACCGCTTGGAAGCAAGTAATAAATTCTCTCTTCTTCAGATCACACACAAAGACGACACCGTCCTCTGCTACATAGGCTTCCGTATTGGGCCGTTGATCAAAACTGCTATCAAAATGATGAAGCGAGGGCACATGTTGATTGACCCAGCGTTTCAACTGCTCTTCATCGACCCCAAATCGTTCCATTGCTCTTTCTTTAAAGTGATCTCGACAGCTATATTCATGTGCATATGGCAATCCCACTGCCCTCACCTCGACTTTCTAGCATGACAGACAAAAAGACCTCCAGTCTTACGGGACTAGAGGTCTGGTCTGCTTCACTGACGAGAGGCGATTAACCATTTAGGCTAACGAAAACAACAGTTATGATTTTCATTTCTTTTCATGGTACGTTTTCACATACCAGTGGTTTTCTTTGCAATTTCTCTTTCAGTTTTGTTACAAAGCACTCAGTTGAGCATACCGAAGTTCGAAAACCATCTAAAGCTTCCACTACTATTTACACGTATTTCAATGTCATTTAGTAAGTTAAGCAGACTTACTTGACGGCTCAACCGATTTAACATTTCCGACGTTAAGTCTCTTTTCATAAAGAGCACGAACAAGTGTCAGCGAAGACAGACCTAAAACGAAGTAACCTAATGTATGAATCTATAAGGCATTGGTATCAACCCCTTCTCCCTTATCTTCACCTATATTATACTCCTTTAATATTGGTATTGCAAGCGATTACACACTGAAACTAGTTTCTAAATTTATTCAAAGAAACGGTAGTAATCAGACAAGTCCATCTTAGCCTTTTCCTCTTGGTTCAAGTCCTGGATAATCTTTCCATCCTTCATGACAATCAAGCGATTTCCGTACTTGAGGGCATCTTCCATATGGTGGGTGATCATCAAGGCAGTCAATTGATCTGTTTTGACAAATCGATCCGTCAGCTCCATCAAGGCCTGACTCGTCTTGGGATCGAGGGCAGCTGTATGTTCGTCCAAAAGTAAGAGTTCTGGCCGTTTCAGGGTAGCCATCAACAAGCTCAGAGCCTGACGTTGTCCACCAGATAAGAATTCTACCGCCGTATCAACATGCTTCTCTAAACCATTGCCAATCTGGCTCAAAACCTCTTTAAACTTGTCTTTGTACTGGGCAAGGCGACGAGGAACCAATCCCCGCTTTTCTCCTCGGAATTTTGCAATCAGGAGATTCTCAGCCACTGTCATACGTGGGGCTGTCCCCATCTTTGGATCTTGGAAGACACGGGATAGGTATTTTGCCCGTTTTTCTGGACCATAGTGAGTCACATCCTCTCCCTTAATCAAGACTTGACCACTGGTCAGAGGAAGGGTCCCAGCCAAGGTGTTGAAGAGGGTTGATTTCCCAGCACCATTGCCCCCAAGAATGGTGATAAAGTCATGCTCATGAATCTCCAAAGAGACATTATCCAAAATGACTTTTTCTTCATTCAAGCCATTATTCACCACGATGGTGGCATTTTTTAATTCTACAATTGCAGTCATTTGCTGAGTTTGACTCCTTTCAGCAGTTTCTCTTTAAAGGTTGGAATCATGAGACAGATTGCTAGGATGATAGCACTAAAGATACGGATATAGCTGGTATTGACCCCAATAGCAATCACAGCCCAAATCAAGAATTGATAAATGATCGATCCAATAACGATACTGAGTAAACGTTCTGCTAAGGTTAGTTTTGAAAAAAGAACCTCTCCGATAATCAAGCTAGCCAAGCCAACGACGATGACCCCAATCCCTCGAGAAGCATCTGCATAGCCTTCTTGCTGGGCCATCAAGGCACCTGACAAGGCAATAATCCCATTGGAAACCACTAGCCCCATCAACTCCATCCGACTGGTATGGATCCCAAAGCTTTTAGCCATTTCAGGATTGTCCCCTGTCGCAATATAGGCCTGCCCCAGTTTGGTATCTAAAAAGAAGAGCATAGCGGCAATCACCAGGGTCACAAAGATGATCCCAATGATAATCTCGTTTACGCCACTCGCGATAGGAATCATATCTTGGATTTTTGAGTAGCCAAGCAAGCCCAGGTTAGCCCGTTGCATCACGAAGAGAATGACTGAGTTACAGGAAGTCATCACCAAAATCCCTGATAACAGCGTCGGAATCTTCCCTTTGGTATAAAGAAGACCTGTTGCTAATCCAGCCAAACACCCCGCACCAACGGCGGCTAGGGTGGCTAGCAAAGGATGAACCCCTTTGGTGATCAAGGTTACCGCAACGGCTCCCCCTAATGGGAAAGAGCCCTCTGTAGTCATATCTGGGAAATCCAAGATACGAAAGGTCATAAAAATCCCCAGTCCCAAAATAGCCCAGATCAAGCCTTGTGAAATAATCGAAATAAGCATATCTTTGTCCTAACTATTGTAAATATCCTCTATTGTATCATATTGCAAGATGTGATTTCAATGCTTTCAAGAAATAACAAAAAGGCCCCACTCCTTAGAGCGAGGCCTCCTTGTGGAAAACTAATCCATTTCCGATCCTAGTGGGAATCGTTGGTTTCTACCACTTGTTTAGTCTTCGTTTTTCTTGCGTCTTGCAAGACCAGCAAGTCCTACCAAACCAAGAGCAGCACCTAACAATGCAGCAGAAGCTGATTGTTCTTCACCTGTAGCAGGGAGTTGTGGTGTTGTTGGTGGTGTTGGAGGTGTAACTGGTGGCGTTGGTGGCGTTGGTGGTGTTACCGGTGGTACTGGAGGAACAACTTTGTTGTTGAACTCTTTGTCCACTGGATCTGTTACGTTTGTAACAAGAGCTTTCGCGCTACCATCACGTTTCACTTCAACAGTTACAACAGCTTTCATTGTGTCATAGATAACTGTAGCATCAGTTCCTTTAACTTCTTCAACTGTGTAAGTGTAAGTGCCTTCTTCACCCTTCTTGTACTCAATTGCTGAGAACTTAACGTTACCAGAAGCATCGTTTGTAACTGTTTCAATCACGTTACCATTTTGATCCTTCAAGGTGAAGCTGAACTCACCAGCTTTCAATTCACGGCCTTCAAGTCTCTTAGTAAAGTTGAACTCTACTGAGATTGGAACGTTGATGACACGTTTTTCAGTTGGTTTGTTTGGCTTGTTCACTGACTTGCTAGTTGGATCGTATTGGTGAACGATTTGAGCCGCAGTATTTTCGATGTCTACTCCACCTGCAACGTCTGCTTTAACAGTTGCTGGGATATCGAACTTGTAGTAACGTCCGAAGGCGAATTTAGTTGTATCGATGACTGGTGTATTTTCTGCATCGCCAAGTGACTTCGTGAAGCCAGCTTTAAGAGTTGCAGTGATTACTCCACCTTCAACCTTGATATCGAACTTAGCAGTGACATCTTCTCCTGTTACAGAGTCGTAAGCTTTGATGTTCGCAACGTCGATGTCTACCTTGTTTTCTTCGTAGTCATCAGAGATTCCTACTGATTGGATATTGTGAGCTTCTGTGAACTTAGTAGTATCCAACCATACTTGGTAAACAACTTTATCGCCACGTTTAACAGTCTTAGTATTGATGTTTTCTGCTTCGTTGTTATCAGTCTTATCAGCGTAAGGATCTACGTTTGTATCCGCAACCTTATCAGCCAATTCTTTGTCATCATCAAGAAGTTTCGTACCAGTGATATCGAATTTCTCTGCATTCAAGATATATTTCTCTGGATTGAACTCTGGAGTTTCTGGAGGTGTTACACGGTTATTGAACTCTTTATCTGCTGGATCTGTTACGTTAGTGATGAGAGCTTTCGCTGTTCCGTCATGTTTAA
>CABREZ010000069.1 GCA_902470035.1 uncultured Streptococcus sp.
AGCACTGCCTTGGTCACGCTATAATCTGCAATTCTCATTTTTTCTCTTTTCTAATCCGTTTAGTGTAAGAAATAATCACTCTATCTCTCTTGTGTTTCTCTACAATCTAGTCTAACAGTCTTCTACAAAGGCATTTTGCTCCGCTTGGTAGACATAAGCTTCCCCATTCTTATCTAAGACAGTCTCCAACAAGGGCTCCATTTCCAAGGCGTCTTCAAGACTGATGATGGTAATCTTAGACGGATCGTCCAAGTCTTCCTGGGACTCATAACCTGTAAAGAACTGCCAACCACTATCTTGTGGATGATGAGGGACATCGTGAATCGCCCAATTAATCTCACGTCTCAGGAAGCAATCCTTGGTAATTATGGCCCCTCTTTGCGTATCAAGATTCAGCGGAGGAACCATCAGGCTTGCGATATGTTCCTGCGCAAAATCCAGCTCATCTCCAAGCTGGATGGAGGTAATATAAGCCGGTTGATTGGTTAAACGTCCTTTGAACTTCCCATCGCGGATTTCAGTGAGTTCGACCCACATACGCTCTGCTCGACACCCATTCTCCATAACTGTATCCAGCACAAAGATAAGACGAACCTGATCTCCAAGCTTCAATTGGTCGATTTCTTCTTGACTAGGAATCAAAAAATGTCGCGGGTTCTTTTGGTGCTCCACTTGAACATTCTCTAACGAAAAGCCCAGCTCTTTTTTCTTATCTTTAAATAGGTCGAATAATCCCATCTTCCACCTCTATCTCTTTTTTAATAACTAGCCATCGTTTCTTCGACTTGCGCCAAACAAATTCCAAACAACTCCAAACGTTTGAGTAGTTGTTTGCCATTGCAATAGCCGATGCGTAAGGCTTCGCCTAGATATTCCCGTCGTTTGCGACTGTCACTGCCCATCAACAGGCCGAGTCGCATCAGGTCTGACTTGGTAATATCAAAGAAATGCTCATCTTCATAGGAGCCCACCAGTCCAGCTAGGGCCTTTTCTAAGTCTTCAAAACCGGCATGCTCCACTCCCAAGGAACGCCCCTTAGTTTTTGATTTGGGTACTGCTTCGCCACGATTTAAAAAGGCATGCTTGGCCTGCGGAATTTCTTGCATGATGATCTTACGAATGCGTTCCCCATTGTAATCCGGATCCGTAAAGACAATGACTCCACGCAACTCTTGCAAGGTGGCAATTCGTTCGAGGTCATCCTGATTAATAGCGGATCCACGTGTCTCATAGGTATCCACCTCATAATAGCGTTTCAGATTAGCCGTATCGTCCTTGCCTTCAACAACAATCACTTCTGGTATTTTTCTTTTCTCAGTCAAGGGCAAATACCTTTCTCGCATTGTCATAGGTGGCTTGAGCTACTTCTTCACTAGTCATTCCACGAAGCTCCGCAATAAAGTCTACGACATAACGGGTATAGGCTGTTTTATTTTCACGGCCCCGCTTAGGAACTGGTGCCAGATAGGGTGCATCTGTTTCGACCAAGATTTTATCCAAAGGTAACTCTTTGGCTGCCTCCTGAATGTCTGTCGCCTTCTTAAAGGTCACCACGCCAGAAAAAGAGATCATCATTCCCAGATCCATGAAGCGCTTCGCTTCCTCCAAGGTTCCTGAGAAGGAATGCATGATCCCACCGCGTGGACCCACTCCTTCACTCTTGATAATGGCATAGGTATCTTCTAGCGCATCACGCGTATGCACTACAAAAGGCAAGTCCAAGTCCTTAGACAATTGGATCTGACGGCGAAAGACCTTCTCTTGAACTTCCTTAGGTGCTGTCATCCAGTGGTAGTCCAGACCGATTTCTCCTAGGGCAACGACTTTGGGATGTTTCAGCTGTTCCAGTAGATAGGCCTCTACCTCAGGACTATAATCCCCCGCCTCTGTAGGATGCCAACCAAGGGTAAGATAAACTTCTGGGTGCTGGTCTGCCAATTCTAATGCTCGCTCAATGGTCGGTTTGTCAAAACCAACAATATTATGGGCAATGACTCCCATATCTTTTGCTAGTTCTAATTCCTCTTCTTCTCTCCCTGCAAACTCTTCAACATTGAGGTGAGTATGGGTATCAAAAATCTGCATGATTTTCCTTTTCTTCTGAGTTTTTCTTCTTTCTATTATAGCAGAAAGAGCCTCTAAATTCACTTTCGGCAAAACAAAAACCAGTAGTCTCGAGTTTCTACTGGCTTTTAGGTTTTTATCTGAATTACGCAGCCAAAACTTTGCGTCCTTTACGACGACGAGCTGCCAATACGCGACGACCGTTTTTAGTTGCCATACGGTGACGGAAACCATGTTTGCGCGCACGACGAAGTTTACTTGGTTGATAAGTACGTTTCACGATGAATACCTCCTCATAGATTTTGTATTCGTTTAGCCGGCTATAATGTGATCAGTTACTAAACATACTTTACTATTCTATCTGATTCACGCCTGTTTGTCAATAGCTATGAAAAATTTGTTGGGTCAGGTTCTATGATTCCGCTTTTATTGGGCTTCTCTTTCTATCCTTTAACGAGTCGCTTCATAATAAGGAAGTAGGTCGTCCATTCCTTTTTTTAATTCCTCAAGAATGGCATCTTGACTAGTCGCTTGCGATAGATTGACATCGACTTTTACCAAGACCTTTCGGACCTGTCCAGTTCCCACACCTTTGAGAAGCCGTAGGCGATTGGCTTCTGTCCCTTGGAATCGTTGACTGACACCTTCTATTTGGGCAAAGTAATAGACTGGCGAAGAAACCGGAAGAGTTAAAACGCGGTTCTGCTTTTGTAGACTCTCCTCATCCTTCTTTCGTTCGATAAAACTTACTTCCAGGGACACACCAAAGTCCCTCGCATCTCCATAAAGTCGCAAGGCAAACATTGGATCCGTGATCTCTCCCTCTCCTTGGAAATAAGCCCAAAAATGAGGGCGAAGGATTTGGGCTTGATTCATCCACTGACTGGTCTGGTCTTGTTTTAAATGCGGAAAGAGCTTCTGAAATTGGCTGGCCAAGTAGGTGAATTCCTGCCGAGCTTCTTGCCCTAACTCGCGATACCCTACCATTCGATCTGCATCCTCACCAGCTTTAGCAGGGGCTAGGTACTTGATCCCCTGACAATTCAAAAAGTCTCTCATCTTACTATACATTCTAGTTTTCCTTTCTCAGACAAAAAAGGAGAGAGCAAGCTTTCACTCCTCTCTCCCTTTAGTATCTTCCTTTTTAGACGGCAGATTAACCTTCAATATCGACAACAACGTAACGATTTGGTTCTTCTCCTTCAGAATAACTGGTTACTCCATCCATTTTCGATACGATGCGGTGGATGATCTTGCGTTCGCTATTAGACATTGGATCTGTATGTTGCGCTCGACCTTCTTCTAGAGCACGACTTGCCAATTTTTGCGCATAGCTTTGAAGGACTTCTGCACGGTGTTCAACATAATCATTAACATTGATCGCAATGTAGAAATTCTTAGAATACTGATTATAAAGGTAGTTCTGTGCCAACAATTGAAGGGCCTTGAGAACTTTCCCGTGGTAGCCAATGACACGACCTGGCTCATTGGTATCAATCTGCATATTGATAGTGCGACGGTTGTAGCTGCTTGAGATGCTAGCTTCGACATCCATTTCATCAATAACAGTTTGAACATAGGAAGTGACATCAGAGACAACCTTTTCAATGTCATAGCTTTCTTCTACTTCAATGCCCAAGCCAGCAAAATCAGACGTTTGGCGTGACTCAGCTTCGTTAAGACTTGAATCGAGAATCTCTCCATGACCTTGTTCTTCAAGAATGGTTTCAGGAGCCTTTTCATGTTTGAGAATCTCAGCCTTCACCTCTTCCGAAACTTCTTGGCCTTCTTCTTCAACTTTTTTAATCGCAGCTACCACGCGACCCAAATCAACAGTCTCTTCACTGACACTCTTGACAGGTTCGTTTTGAGCATTAATTGCCTCAGGAACTCCCTTAACAGCTTGTTGATTGGCTTTTGTCACTGTAGTTTCTGCAATTGGTTCGATGTCTACCACAGCTGGCTTCTTACCAAAGAGACCGAGGAACCCTTTCTTTTCACGAGAAACGATAGTAATATGTGCTTTCATGCGCGGGATATCTAATTCTTTCAAACCATTTTGAATGGCTTCTTCAACATTGACTCCTGTATATTGGACCATCTGTCAAACTCCTTCTTAGTTTTTCTTTTTCTGTGCTTTATTAAATGCACGTCGTTTTTGTTTTTCTATATCTTTGATTGCCTGTTGCTCTGCTTCACGCGCCGCAATAATCTTAAATGGATTGTTCAATAGGTAAGTTTGCCCAACTTGGTAAGCATTGGAAACTACCCAGTAGAGAGCAACCCCGCTAGCTGAGTACATAGCGAAGAAGAAAATCATCACTGGCATCGCATACATCATGGCTGTCATTCCACCATTTTTTTCTGGCATGGCTTTGTTGCTCAACCAGGTGCTAAAGAAGGTGAAGACGGCTGCCAAAACTGGCAATATAAAGGTTGGGTCTGTCGCGCTCATATCCAACCAAAGAAAATGACCGACTTTTAGAAATTCTACCCGACTCAAGGCTTGGAATAAGGCCATCAAGACTGGCATTTGAATGAACAATGGCAAGAAGGCAGAAGAAGTCTTGACTCCTTTTTCTTTATAGAGGGCCCGCATTTCCTCTGACATACGAGTGCGGCTTTCCAAATCCTTCCCAGGGTACTTGGCCTGGATTTCTTTCACTAGAGGCTGAATCTCCTGCATTTTGCGCGAGGAGGTCATTTGGTATTGGAAAACTGGTAAAAGAATCGTCCGAATCAAGAGAGTGAAGAGGATAATCCCGACTCCGATGTTTCCTCCAATAGAAAGGAAACGAATGACTTCTGCAAAGAAGTAAACGAATTTTTCCCAAACTCCTGATGATTGGGAAGTCACCTCAGACGTTCCACAGGCTGTTAATAAAAGGAGGGCTCCTCCGAGTAAGCTAGCTACTTTTAGTTTCTTTTTCACGTAATTACCTTTCCTGACGATAGACTTGCGCTAATTTTAATACATGGACTAGATTTTTTTCGACCTGGTCAAAATTCAGTTCTTCAACACCCTTTCGAGCAATCACAACAAAATCATCTGCTACAAGATGATCCTGGTGCTTCATTAAAACATGCCGAATCAAGCGCTTGATTCGGTTACGTGTCACAGCATTTCCTAGTTTTTTACTCACGGATAAGCCGACACGGAAATGGGGTTGCTCTTGTGGCAAACGGTAGATGACAAATTTTCTATTCGCACAATTCACACCACTTTTAAAAATGGCATTGAAATCTTTTTCTCGCTTGACACGATAGCTTTTTCTCAAACTCCCACTCCCTCTTTTAAATTTATTCTATTATACCATAATTTCAAAAAAAACCAACGACCTTCTGGCTCTTGGTTTAAAGCCTCCTCCAGTGCCGTCAAAACGACTAGGAGAAGAGATGCTTGAGGCTTGACAAGATGATGGGTAAGCTATAAATGAAGTTCAAGCCGATATGAGCAAGGATAGGATAATACAAGGAGCCCGTCTTTTCATTCAATAATCCAAAAATAAGGGCGGGGATGGTATAGATCAAAAAACTCATGATGGTAAACGGATGGTAAAAGAGTTGGATTCCCCCATAGACAAGTGCCGGTCCCCATACACTAGCATAGAGGGGCCAGTTTTTAAAATAAGTTTGAACAAGGGCACCACGGAAGATCAACTCCACTGTCATCGGTCGAATGACGACCACTAATATGAATAGGATGAGAGAGCCTATAGCTTCTAAATTCACTGGAAAGGAGTGATAAATAGCTAGACGTCCTTTGGTGAACCCACTAAGAAAGTAGTCTAGCCAGTAGATGGCACAACTGGAGAATATAGTAGCGTAGATAGCGGGAAGGAATTGTTTCTTCTTTGCCCACTGAAAAACGGTACGTGGACTGTATTTCTTTACCAATGAAAAAACAAGCATCAAATAACCTGCCTCTAAAAAGAGAAGGGTCCAAAAATAGCTAAGAGCTTGGCCAACTTGGTTGCTGACCAGCTGGGCTAACTCGCGAAATTGTGGCCGAACTAAGATATAAAAGACCAGTAGTAAAAGTGGATAAAAGAGCTTGGCCTTTGTCTTTAAAAATTTCATACATTCCTTTCGAGGGAGACAAAAAATGATTTATTGCATCTTACCATATTCATTCCTAGGATTCAATTAGAAAGTGAACCCAAAAAGGTCGAGACAATCGTCTCTGACCTCTAATTTCTATTGGAATGCTCGTTCTCCCCTTTTCTGTAAGTCACAAAGCCTACAAGCACGGACACAAGAATGGCTAGGCACAGAATGGTTTCTAACCAGACAAGGGGCCTTAACAGAGAACTTTGCAATAGACCTTGGGCCATTTTCAGGGAAGTAGCTGTGATGACCGTTGGGAAGGTTAAGGCTGAAAAGGCTGGTTGAAAGCCCTCTTTTATCATTCTGGGCAGACGCGTTAAAACGAAGAAATAAAAAGCTTGAGAGAGACCAATCATGATAGATAACAGCCAAACCGGTAGGCTGGCTCCACCCACACGAACCAGGGCCGCTAACAGAAGAGAAAAGGGAGCACAATAGATGCCTTCTTGCCCCAATAAGTGGCTCGGTAAAGGGGTGGTTTTCAATCCCTGATAGATCAGCGGGTAAAGAATCAAGGTTAAGACAAAGCCAAACCCGAGAGTCAGATAGGCCAACTCAACCACTCCTACCACTGGGTAGGTCAAGGCAGCAACAGCAATCCCAACATAAAGGACGGTCCAACTAGGGGTGGCATTGGCTCTTGGTTTTGCCAATATATGGGTCTTGGTAAAGTAGAAAATCAAGCCACAATCTAAGAGGAAGGCAGTCCACCAAACTGCCTGGGCGAGTCCTCCAAATGTCGGAAATAGTCGTAAGAGATAAGTCGATAGAATCATCCCAGCCATGGGAAAGGTCGCCATCCCAGACAGAAGGGCCGGTTCTTGTAGTTCAATCTTGGTTTCTCGCCAGTAGATCAGATGGTGACATAAAAAGAAAACCCATAGGATCAAACCCGTCAAACTGAAGAAATGAGCCAGAACTGGGAAGGTATCAGACAGAAGGTTTCCAGCCCCTGCTAAACCTAACAGGCAGCCTGAAAATGCTAAAGGAATCTTTTTCATCTTGATCTCCAATCATTTTATCGCTTTCAGTATACCATAAAAGAGAAGGAACCATATCAAAAAGAAGTAGACAAAAGAGCTACTTCTCTTTAAAAATTCTTTAATTACTCTGGTATATAAGGGATTATGGAGTTTTTTTGCTTTAAATAAGTCCCATAAATCTCTAAAGATCATTAACACATAGAACTCTCCTACTCAAATGTAAAACTGAAAGCTACCAATAACCTCATCAAAGGCATCAAGCAAAATACTGTTGCTTTCCAGAACATTGACCACTTTAAAACTAGAATTTTCATCGTTTTAAACATCAAAAAGGAGAGAACCAATTCGATCCTCTCCAAGGTGTAACGTTTCGTCACTCATTATAGCTGACAAAAGACCCAGAGTCCTTCTCCAATCTCCCTCTGAGATTTTAGAGTAGCAATCTTGACATTTACTTCTTTAGAATGCAATTTATAAGCCTCTGTCAACATTCTTAAATGAGAATAAATGTATTCCTATTTTGCAATTTCTTCCAACATTTTCTCAATGTGTTGGATGGATTTTTCACGTCCAAGCAAGTAAATGGTATCTGGCAATTCTGGACCATGCATTTCACCTGAAACAGCGATACGGATTGGCATGAAGAGATTTTTCCCTTTGATACCAGTTTCCTTTTGGACTGCTTTGATTTGTGGGAAGATATTTTCTACCACAAACTCATCGTCTGACATGGCTTCAAGTTTTGCTTTGAAGGCTTCAAGTACAGTCGGAACCGTTTCACCAGCCATGACTTCTCGCT
>CABREZ010000070.1 GCA_902470035.1 uncultured Streptococcus sp.
TGTAAAAGCTGATGAAATCAGCGTAGTAGAGCCCACTCAACTACTGCGTCTTGCTTGACAATCCAAAGACAATTGAGAGGCTAGGACTTTTGTCCCAGCCTCTTTTATATTGAAGAAAAAGTAATCTTAGTAACTCTCCTTAGGTGAGTGCGGACGTCAGCGAACTTCTACGAAGTTCCATGACTTAGTTTTGAGCCCCTTCGCTTTTCAATTATTTAGGCTCAGGCTAAAACAGTTCCCCGAACTGTTTTACTCTCAAAACTCCCGAGTGCCTGAAATAATTGTATTTCAGGCACATTTCTCACGGCGAAAAGTTTCAGTGTATGTTTGAATAAACTTTGAAAAAAAATATCATTTTCATTATTTTGCATCAATTAGGTTGTTTGATTTAAAAAATAGTTTGTCTACATTCTAAAAGGATGGAATTTCCATCCTTTTATTTATGTTGTTAGCTACATCAAGCTAATCGTTTTTCTTTTTCTCTAGGAAAGTAGCTGTGAGGACAAGGCTGAGTCCTGCTAAGAAGAGTAGGTACGAACTGTGTCCAGTATTCGTTTTTGGAAGTTGTCTTTGCGAAGCCTGGTCTTGTTTAGAGTTGGGAATACTCATCAAAGCATCACCAGCCTTCCTTGGACTAGTGCTCTCTGAAATTGGCTTGTATGGCTCCCTTCTTTCTGATGCAGTCGGCTCAACTTTTTCACTGGAGTCTGACTGGTAGACAATGGCATAGGTTCCTAACTCTTGTGCCATGAATTCAATCATGCCCTCTCGGAGTGTGAATTCTAATGGTTGGAGTCCTTGATTAGGAGTCAGGACATAGAGTTGCTTCACTTCTTTTGATAGTGGAAGTCGTACCAGTACACTTCCTTTCACTGGAACTGGATTCCCTTCTTTATCCTTGAGTTGAAGGTTGAAAGCATCGTAGGTTTTGCCAAAGAGACCTTGGTCAAGGACCTTTTGAATCTCTAAATGACTGTCACTACCAATCTCATTCTCTCCACTAATGACCTCTACCTTGCTTGCTTGGTCTTTCAGTACTCGAAGGACATATTCAGGTAGAGAGTGGATAGGTGCCTCCTGCCCAGCAGTGCCGATTGCCTCTGTGTACTCAGGAAGGGTCACTACAGGTGGTTTTTGGTCTCCCAAACTTGTCACTATAGCAGGTAAGAGAGAGACGACCGGACTAGTGATGGTCTTTCCTCGGATGGTATAGGCTGAGATGATCTGATTTTGTTTTTGATGAGCAGTTTCTGGGATTGGCAGTTCAATCTGCTGGTCCTTAATCGCTAACACTCGATTTCCATCTGATAGAGTAACGTGCTGTTCGTCCTTTTTTTTGAGGAAAATAGGAACTTTTTCGCCAGGGAAATGAAGGGCAATAGCATCCCACTCCCCAGACGGAAGTGTGAGGGTAATCGTCTGATCGCCTGCTTTTATTGGGGCCAGGTTTGGAGTATCGAGGGATACTGTTGACGGCTTCAGGATGTCAAATGAATCCAGAGAAATCATCTTTCTGTCATCAGGAGAGTTAGGATCCACTGTCAAGGTGAGGATATGATCTCCATTGCTTAAGTTTGTATACTCGCCAATTAATACGTTCTTTTCATAGTCAGCACTTGAGTAGAAGTCCAAGCTTGGCATTTCTTTTCCATCCAGGGTTACTAAGGCTTTTCCATAGTCAGAAGATTTTAAGCCGTAAATGCGAATACCTGTACCAGTGAAGGGAATGGTTGCTTTGGCCTCTGAATACTGAGATGGATCCACGTTTTGGAGAGTCGCGTATTTTTCTGTCGTTTGATATAAGCCTGATTCGCTCCAGTCCTTGAACAAGGAGCCATAGTGGATACGAGAATCTCTATCATCCATCTTTTCAACAGTCGCACCTTGACCCGGATAGATTTTAAAGTAATCTATGGAAATTTTTGAGCGTTCATCCCCTCGGTTCAAGTGCTCCTTCTTCACGGTTAGAGTTAGGAGGTGATCTCCATCAGGAAGTCCTGTAAAACGACCGATTAGAGCACTTTTCTCCGTCTCTCCAGATGTGTGGAAATCTAGGTCTCCTATTTTTTTGCCATCGATTTGGACTTCTGCCAGGCCTAATTCAGATGATTTGAGACCATAGATTTCAATTCCTCTCCCCTTGAAAGAGATCCTAGCAGTAGCATCTTTGTCAGAATAGCTATCGACAGTTAGGTCAGCGTATTTTTCAGTTCCTGCAAATAGCTCAGCATCCTCCCAGTTATGGAAGGCAGGACCGTATTGAACACGGGGATCTCTGTCGTCCATCAATTCGACAACTGGCTGGATTGACGCAGCTTCTGATGCTTGCCTTGAGCGCTCCCCAATCATGGCTCTAACGGTATAGCTATAGCTGTGAAGAGAATCAATGGAGCGGTCGATGAAATGAGTGACATTGGTTAGGAATTCCTTGACAGAAGAAGCGCCATTGCTTTCATCTTTGCTTTCTCGACGGATGACATAGTGGGTCGCATCTGTAACCGGATTGAAATCGAGTTCAGCTGTTACAGCATCTTTTCTCACAGCAGATAGGCGAGTAACCTGCTCTGGCAACTTCTCAAAGGTAATCTGATCCCCTTTTTGAGTGGCAATCTGAATCCGATTGCCCTTCAGAAGAGTTGGCTTGATTTCTTCCCCGTTAATCTTGACAATACTCGATTCGATGTCTGGATAATCGACCACTAAATCTCCCCCAGCATGGGAAAAGAAAGCTAATGACTCAAGATTTTTTTCTTTCCATTTCATGCTGACTTCGAAGTTGCCACGAGCGACTAGACCGGAAATTTGCCCATCTTTCCAGGCATCTGGAAGAGCTGGTAATGGAGCAATGTAGCCTGTGTGAGATTGAAGGAGCATTTCTGCCATCCCGCTAGTGGCACCAAAGTTCCCATCGATTTGGAAAGGCGCGTGTGTATCCCAGAGGTTTTCTAGAGTTGAAGATTTAAGCTGTTCAGCCAACAAACGATGGGCACGATTTCCATCAAGTAGACGAGCCCAGAGGTTGATTTTATTGGCCTTGGACCAACCAGTTCCGCCATCTCCACGATGGTTTAAGGTTGCGCGTGCAGCCTCCAGGTATTCCGGCTGATCCTTGCTAAATAGAGTTCCTGGGAAGAGCCCAACTAGATGGGAAACGTGACGGTGATGGTTTTCAATTCCTTCATTAGTGAATTGAGGACTGTCTTCTTCGTACCATTCCTTGATTCGGCCCTCTTGGTTGATATGAAGTGGTTTGAGCTTGTCAAATTTAGCCTTCACTTCTGTCACTAAGTCTTGGTCGACATTGAGATGATTGGCTGCCTCCATATAGTCGTGGAATAACTGCCAAACTAGAGATTGGTCAAAGGTATTCCCAATCGTGATAGTTCCATGCTCTGGTGAGTATGATGGAGAAGAAACCCAACGGTCACTAGATTTGTCGTAGTGCAAGAAGGAATTCCAGAACTTGGCTGTTTCCTTGAGCATTGGATAAATCTTTTCTTTGAGATAGGTTTCATCCTTGGTGAATTTGTAGTAGTCATAGACGTTCTGCATCATCCAAGCATTGGCAGCTGGAGACCAACCCCAATAATAATCCCAACCTGGAGTGGTCCAGCCAAACGGTGTCGCTTGCGTATGAACGAGCCATCCGTTTTCTTGGCCTTCTTTGGATTCGATACCGGCATACTCTTTAGCGGCGATACGACCATAGTAGCGCATGTCATCAATATAATTGACCATTGGCTTGGCAGTCTCTGCAAGATTACTCATGTAGGCAGGCCAATAGTTCATTTGTAGATTGACATTGAGGTGGTAGTCAGAGTTCCAAGGTGGATTGTCTACAGCATTCCAGACTCCTTGTAAGTTGGCGGGAAGAGCATCTGTCCGATCACGAGATGAACTGATGAGGAGGTAACGTCCGTATTGGAAAAAGAGTTCCTCTAGTTCTTGTCCTTTTTCCGGATTATAGGTTTGGAGAGCTTCTTTTGTCGTTTGAGTAGACTTGCTACCGCCAAGATTTAGTTGAACACGGTTGAAGAGACTTTGATAGTCCTCGATGTGGTCATGTTTTAGAGTTTCATAATCTTTGGCCTTAGCAGCTTCAACGATAGACTTAACAGTATTTTCTACGTCAATATCCTTGCGATAATTGGTTTTTGGATTTTGAGAAAAGTTGGTCTTGGCACTGAGTAAAAGGGTCGCATAGCTAGCTCCAGTGACAGTCAAATAGCCATCTTGGGCAGTGACTTGTCCGTCTGTCTTGATTCCAAGATAAGAAGCAAATTGTAGTCCATTATCTTTGACAGCCCCCTTGAGCAAGATACCATTCGAATCAGTCGTAACCGCCCCTTGTTTATAATTCGAATATTCCCAAGAGTAATCGCCATTAGCAAGTAAATCTTCTGTTAAGCTATTCCAAAGGGTAAAATCGAGGGTCTTATCCCCTTTTTTACTCAAATGGGTTACAGTAACATCGTCAGGATAGCTAGAGAAGGTTTCGCGTTTAAAAGTGGTTCCATCTTGGCTATAAGAAGTAGTCGTAATAGCTTGGGTAATATCTAATGCACGATGATAGTCGGTAACATTTTCCAAGCCTTTCTTTTGGTTGTTAAAGACCATAAAGATATCACCAAAAGATAAATAACGACCATACTGAGCATTGTTTGGTCCCACTAGATTTTCTTCAGCTAACTGTTTCGCTTTTTGGCGGTCTCCAGCTTCAAGGGCCTTACGGATTTCTGCTAAGACTTTTTGGCGGTCTTCGTAGTTTCCCCCGTTATAGTCGGTGCTATCCGGTTGTGGTCCACCAGACCAAAGAGTTTTTTCATTGTATTGAATTCTTTCCTCACCGATGAGTCCGAAAACCTTGGCCCCCATTTCGCCGTTTCCGACTGGAAGGGCTTGTTTTTCCCAACCATCATAGGAAGGAGCAGCTGGTTGATTGTAGGTCAATTGATAATCAGTTTGTTTGGCCACGGGAGTCTCAACTTTCATAGTTTCCTTATCTTTATTCGGCTCAATCGAACTAGTCGAACCGTCTGTATGATTACTTTCAACAGTTCTATCAAGAGTTGAGTTTCTTTCTTCAGAAATAGGAGCAATAGGTGGATTTTCTGGCTTGGATCCTCCAGTTCCGTCAGTCGGACTCTCTATTATTGGGGCAGATTCAGTAAGATTGCTTTCATTTTGACTTCCCGTAATACTATCAGCCAATACCTGATGTGAGCTGAGAAAAAAAGCACCTAGTAAAACAGAAGCCGTACCGACTGTTAGTTTGCGGATGCTATAACGGCAGGATTTTTCCAAAAATCTATGGTCCATAGAACTCTCCTCTAGTTTTTTTGAGACCGCTTACATTTTTAGTTAAAGACAGTCCCTTCATATTTATTTCTATCATATCCAATTTAATAGGGAAACAGGAAAATGTCAATAGCTTTTAGGTAAGATGCATATTTGAGAGTGTTATTTCTTGAAATAGTAGAGAAATAAGAGATGAATAAGCTATTGTTTTGGGCTGAAAATAGTTTTCATTTTCGGATATCGTAAAAAAACAGTAGAGTCCATTCTCAACTGTCAGCGGAGTACTCTATTTTTGATTTCTTTTTGCATAGTCGACAAAATGAAACCTGTCTAATTTGTGACGGCTTTCGGTAAACTGGAATTGCCGACCGTCTGCTAAGTAAACTTGGGAGCGGACCGATACAACGTGTTGGTCTTTTCCAAGATCCAGTAAGATTTTATCGCGATTATCGATTGGTGAAATCAAGATTTCTTAAGATATAAAAAAAAGAAAAGGCTCTTCGTTTTCTATTTTTGCCATAGAGAATAGGTAAGAATAACAGCTACTGGAATGGCCTGTACTAATACAATGGAATGAAATTGAAAAACAGTTTATTTTCTAAAAAATCATTAAAATCCTTTTATTCACAAGGAATCGTGTTATAATAAAGTCATAAAACGTTTTCAAGAGAGAAGGACAAGACATGGAAAATGAAACAGTTGACTATGGAAAAGTAACAGGAATGGTACACTCTACGGAAAGCTTCGGTGCAGTGGATGGACCAGGGATCCGTTTTATTGTCTTCCTTCAAGGATGTCAAATGCGGTGTCAGTATTGCCATAACCCGGATACTTGGGCTATGGAAACCAACATGTCTAGAGAACGAACAGTGGATGATGTCCTAGAAGAAGCCCTTCGCTATCGTGGATTTTGGGGTCAAAAAGGTGGAATCACTGTCAGTGGGGGAGAAGCTCTCTTGCAGATAGATTTCTTGATTGCCCTCTTCACCAAGGCTCAAGAGTTGGGCATTCACTGTACGCTGGATACTTGTGCTCTACCTTTCCGCAATACTCCTCGCTACCTGGAAAAATTTGACAAACTGATGGCAGTGACCGATTTGGTGCTTCTTGATATCAAGGAAATTAATGATGAACGGCACAGATTTGTAACCAGTCAAACGAATAAGAATATTTTGGCTTGTGCCAAGTATTTGTCTGATATTGGCAAGCCCGTTTGGATTCGACACGTCTTGGTGCCTGGGCTTACAGACCGAGATGACGACTTGATCGAACTTGGGAAATTCGTCAAAACCCTTAAAAATGTTGATAAGTTTGAAATTCTTCCTTACCATACCATGGGTGAATTCAAATGGCGGGAATTGGGCATTCCGTACAAGTTGGAGGGTGTGAAGCCACCGACAAAAGAACGGGTCCAAAATGCTAAGGACTTGATGGAAACTGAAAGTTATCAAGATTACCTGAAACGGGTTAAAGGATAAAATAAATCGAGACAGTTGGTTCTTCCAGCTGTCTTTTCTGATGAAATGCACAACTATTCCCTTTCTTTAAACGGAAAAACGTGCTAAAATAGAGTGAATAGACAAATGAAAATGAAGAGGTAGAAACATGTCAAAAATTCTTGTTTTTGGTCACCAAAATCCAGACTCAGATGCCATCGGGTCATCTGTAGCCTTTGCTTATCTTGCAAAAGAGGCTTATGGATTGGACACAGAAGCAGTAGCACTTGGAACTCCTAATGAAGAAACAGCCTTCGTTTTGAACTATTTTGGTGTAGAAGCACCACGCGTCATCACATCTGCTAAAGCAGAAGGTGCAGAGCAAGTCATCTTGACTGACCACAATGAATTCCAACAGTCTGTATCAGATATCGCTGAAGTAGAAGTTTATGGTGTTGTAGACCACCACCGTGTAGCTAACTTTGAAACTGCAAGCCCACTCTACATGCGTTTAGAACCAGTTGGATCTGCGTCTTCAATCGTTTACCGCATGTTCAAAGAACACGGTGTAGCAGTTCCTAAAGAAATTGCAGGTTTGATGCTGTCTGGTTTGATTTCAGATACCCTTCTTTTGAAATCACCAACAACTCACCCATCTGATAAGGTGATTGCTCCTGAATTGGCTGAATTGGCTGGTGTGAACTTGGAAGAATACGGTCTTGCCATGCTCAAGGCTGGTACAAACTTGGCAAGCAAATCTGCTGAAGAATTGATTGATATCGATGCCAAGACATTTGAACTCAACGGAAACAATGTCCGTGTGGCTCAAGTCAACACAGTTGATATTGCTGAAGTCTTGGAACGCCAATCTGAAATCGAAGCAGCTATCCAAGCCGCAAATGCAGCTAGCGGCTACTCTGACTTTGTCTTGATGATTACAGACATCGTCAACTCAAACTCAGAAATTTTGGCTCTTGGTGCTAATATGGACAAGGTAGAAGCAGCTTTCAACTTCAAACTTGAAAACA
>CABREZ010000071.1 GCA_902470035.1 uncultured Streptococcus sp.
GACTGAGCGGAAACATTGACCTTCCTAGTAGGATCCTTTTCCTGCTTCTTACGAAATTTCGCTAATTGGGCCGGCTGAGTAGCATAAATGATGTTGACATCCACTAGGCGACGAACCATCTTAAGACGCATCTGGACTCACCTCTTCTCTTCGACCAGCCAGTCCAAGATAGATGGACTCTAGGCTTTGTTCTGGGTGTTGCCCCTTCAACTCCTCGATGGTGCCATAAAAGATGAGGTTCCCTTTCTTCAGGATGGCAATCTTATCACAGAGTTGCTCTGCTACTTCGAGGACATGTGTAGAGAAGATGACAGTGTTGCCCTTATCCGCATGCTCCCGCATCATCTGCTTCAAGTCGTAAGAGGCTTGGGGATCCAAACCAGTCATGGGCTCATCTAGAACCCAGATGTCTGGATCAGATAGTAGAGCTCCGATAACAAATACCTTCTGGCGCATTCCATGAGAGAAAGACTCAATGACTTCATAGCGATGACTAGTAAAGTCAAAAAGGTGGAGCAAATGATCCAAGCGCTGATCACATTCCTGCTGGCTCATATCATAGGACGTGGCAACCAACTCCCAAAATTCATTGGCCGTTAAACGAAGAAAGAGATCTGGTGAATCAGCTACATAGCCAATTTTCTTCTTTATTTCTAGGCGATTGCTATAGAGGTCCTTTCCATCTACTAGGATGCTACCGGTCGTTGGGGTGATGACACTGACTAGGCTCTTAATGGTCGTTGATTTTCCGGCTCCATTATGGCCAATCAAGCCGACAATTTGCCCATCTTCAATGGTCAGATTCAAGTGGTTCAATGCCAGATGACCATCGTAATCTTTTGTGACTCCTTGAAATTCAATCATAGATTCTCCTTCTCCTATTCCACTTCTCTAATAAAAGAAAATGGTTTATTCATATTGCCTATATTTTATTCCTCTTTTCCTCTTTTGTCAATGGAAAACTCAAGTATTAAAGCAATTCCTCAAAACGGTAGAGAAGGCCAAATAGATAGTTAGGGATGGTCTCCAGGAGATCCTCCCTAAAGACCCGCTCCCCTCTTTGATGGAGTTCCTTGCCCCAAGGCCCTAAATTGACCGCAGGCACTTGGATCTGTGCAATATTTTCAAGATCCAACTCGTAGACTTGAGAAGGGGTCGCCAAACTATCCAAGACAACCTGATAGCTTGATAGGTCTCTCTCCAAGGCGCAATAACTGGTGTCACAAATGCCCATGAAGTATTCCTCCACCTTCAGGCTCAGGCCGCGTCTTTCTAAATAGTGGCGGTAATCATCTACAAGGATACCAATTTTTAGGCTGGTATTCGGTAAAGACCGACAATTCATAGAAGGGTAATAAGGTGGAGCAAAGCCAATGACAACTAATGGAGATTTCTCACCTAGGAAGTTTAAGTAACCTTGAATCTGCTGGATGGCAATGGCCTGATAGCCGACTCCGGCTAAGAAATCTTTGTGGGCTCTTTGCGCACACTGGTCTTGGAAGCTTGAAAATCCTTCCTTCATTTGGCAACAATCCAGCAATTCTTGATAGCTAATCACCCTTGGCTGAGAGATCACATGGTCTTGTCCTGCTTGGTCCTGGAGGGACAGGTATTTGACATAAAACTCATCGACCGCTTCCTGGCTCAACTCTTTGATGCGTTGCAACAATTCTTGAGGGGTCTTTTTCAGATGCAGCACACTGAAATAGCCAGCAGCATGAAGGACAGTCGATACATCATATTGATCCTTCAAATCTCGTAGATAAGACCAAGAAGGAAGAGGAGATTGCTCTCCCATCGCTTGGTCGGATAGGTCTGGATGGAGGTCCAATTTCGATGCGACTGCTATTAGGAGAGAGAGGGCGTTGATTCCTTTGAGAGGCTCCTTCATGTGGGATAAGACTCCCTGGGTGACGACGACTGGCATGAGCTTGCCGACCGTTCCGATGTGCAGGACCTTCTCCTTGTCACTAGTGGCTTCAAAAGGCTCTGAATCCACCGCTAAGACATAATCCAAGTCAAACTCTTCTTTTAACCGACAAAGTAGGCCCAAGGCTCCTCTCATCCCACGTGAATAGGACTCCTCATCTCCCACGGAAAGGTAGAGGAGATTGACCTGCCCCCCTTCTGAATCGGAGGCGTAGGCTTCTAAGACACCCAGCTGAAGTGCCAAGGCCGCCTTCATGTCACAAGAACCTCGTCCGAATTGCCATTTGCAAGAATCTAGGTCCTCCTGCATTTCTGATCGAAAATCAATGCCCTTCAAGGCTTGAACTAGCGCCTCGGAATCCAAGGCTATAGGGGCTAGGGGACCGTAATCTTCTAAATCTACCGTATCGTGGTGGTGAAAAAGGATCACTGTCTTTTTCTTGCCTTTATCGACCAAGGCCCAATTGACACTGCGATGAAGATGGTCATTGGGAAGAGGGTAGCGACCAAAGTGGTGGGGGTGAGTCTTAAAATATGGAATAGACCCAATTCGTTGGTCTAGATAGTCTTCTATCTCCCTTTCTGTATCGGTATTGGTAAAGCTCGGTATGGACATTGCCTCATGAAAAATGGTGGCGATTTGTTCTTGGAAATGCTCTATGGATCTCAATGGAAGCCTCCTTCTGATGGACTGGATCCTTTTTTTCTATCACCCTTTGGCGATAAGTCTGACATTATTGATCTTCTTTGCGACGGTAGACAACTTTCCACAAGCTAGTAGCAAGTACGGTTAACAAGCCATAAACTGTCCAGATATTTGCTGATTCCCCAGTTTCAGGCAAGTGAGCTTCACTTTCTTGACTGGTAGATTTATTTGCCTGTGTCAATTGAGCGATTTCTGCTTTTTGTTCCTGACGGAAATTCATTGGATCCCGTCCGACTGGTGGTTGTTGGTCTGGATGGGTAGCCAAATCCTTACCTCCATCTTCTCCTGTTGGTTCTTTCTGTGCGATTGGGAGGATCCGGTCTGCTAACCTTGCATATTCGGTATCTTTTTCACTTGGTTGGTAGCGGAATAAGAGTGACCGACTAGCTTCGACAGTTGGGATGGTTGTTGAAATAGAGTCTGTCTTGAAGGTCACTTCATATGGATCCGCAAAGTAGATATAATCCGGATCATAGGTGTGTAGGCTCAAGACCAGACGATGACCTTTTTTCACTGTATACAAGTTTGGCTGCAAGTACATGGTATAATCATGAAATTCATTTTCTTTCACATCGATAGACTGACTAGAGCTAGCAGAGTCATAACGTGAAGCTGGATTGGCCAAATTCCTCCAACCACGCGCAATCACGACACTCTTGACCTTGTGAGTGGTATAGCGTTTGAGAGGTAGAGTCTCAAGATTGCTGCCGTTCCAGTAGCCTGTCTCATCGATGGTTTCTTTTTCCAGTGTGCGCGTGCTGTAACCATCTTTGTCATAGGTGATTTCTTCCTTGACCACATCAAATTCTTCGTCTGCGACATCCATCAGGGTCGCACTGACATGAGCATGCTTCTTGTCTCCTTTGACAAAAGCTGCGCTAAAATGTACCGGAATATGACCTTTGATGGTCGTATCTTGGTCAACGGTTGCTGCATAGGAAGCTGCTACTTCGGAAGAATGGAAGGCCGCATCCTGGTTACGTGTGGTCCAATTGTTTCCCGTGCCATAGTAATCACCCGTCACCGTTACCTCTTCACGCTTAGAGTAGATCCGACCTGAGATAGCTTGATCCGTATCCCATTTGTCAAAACGGTGCCACTTGCTAGGATCCAGATTGTCCTGAGCTGTTACTTGCGGGAGGTTTTCAATGCCATTTTCGATACCGTAGAGGTAATGGCTATACCAGAGGTTCATCAGGTCATTAAAGGCTTGTCCTGCCACTTCTGTTCCTGACCAACGAGTGGATGGATAGATGTGATTGCCTTGGTGGAGCAAGACCTTGGGATCAATCCCTGCCTTCTTGAAGGCTTGAACCATTAATTCGAAATGTTTAGGCTTGACGTTATCATCATTGAGCCCTTGGATAATGAGAGGGGCCGCCTTTAAATTGCTTGCATTTAAGGTGTAGTCGCGTTTGGTATATTCTTCGTTGTAATTATGACCATCCTTGTGTTGGAGTTCATTGAGCTTGGTGATATAGGCTGCATAGTAATCCTTAACCTTGTCCCAATCCTCCTTATCTAGGATACGACCAGAGGTATAGACAGATAACCAGGAAAGGTCATTGGAAGCTCCTGTATCAAGGGGAGATCCTTGGCTGTTAAAATGGTCATACCAACTGGCAATCCCTGCTGCTGGTACAATGGTCTTGAGCCCTTCCACACCAGTAGACGCTACACCAAATGTCGTCGTACCTGCCCAAGACAAGCCTGTCATGGCGACATTGCCGTTGGACCAGTCTGCCTTGACTTCGTGGTTGCTAGTCTTATCAGAGTAGGCTTTTCGTTTGCCGTTAAGCCACTCCACGATATTCTTGTAAGCTGCCACTTCAAGGTCTGAGCCGGTCGTATTGATTCCGTCTGATCCTTTTGATCCCAAACCACTACTGGTCACCACTGCATAGCCACGAACCAAGTAGTAATTGTACCAGTTGAGATTTTCATAGTCATAGTGTGTATAGCCATCCGAGCTTTCACGAGGATTGACATAGTACCATTCTTTTGGATTGGTCGCTTTGGCTACTTCTTCTGTCGTAACCGTTTTACTGGCTTGGCGTTTGGCAGGTGTTTCATAGAGCTTGGCCATCTCGAAGTTTCCACCTTCTTTCAGGCCAATCCCTTCTAAAGTCCGCTCTTCGGTCGTCCCTGTTACATAAGGGCTAGCTTCAAAGATACTGGCAGCCTTATAGTCCCCATTGACAGCAGCTTTTGGCACCTGTACAAAGGTCTTGACCAAGTCAGGCTTGCCATCTCCATCCGTATCATAGTCAGTTTCAACATAGACAATATAGCGGACAATGTCACTCTTATCATAGGAATAATGCTCAATATCATCCCCAGGTGAAAATGGGAAAATCGGCTGTGCTCGTCCATTCAAAAAGAGAGGTTCCTTCCGCTCTGCTCTGTATGCAGTATGGAGTTTTTTTGCCACTTCCACCATGCTGGAGAGATCCGTAACTGGAGCAGAACCCTCCACTCCCTCCTTGACCATTCCTAAGCTCTTAGCAAATGCCAATCGATCTTTATCGGTAGTTCCGACTTGATTCTCTTTGGTCGAAGCCCAGTTCAAGAGCTGATTGACAGCATCTATCAAAGTAGCTTCCTTCTTCACATCTTGCTCGGCTACTGGTTGACCCGTCACTTCTGAAAGTTCTCCTAGGGTCACCTTAGGAGCGTTAGAAACAGGCGATGGATTTTTCTCGGCAACAGGTAGTTCTGCTGACTGAGGAGCATCACTAGAAGGCTTGACTGAGGCTTTCTCTGTAGCAACAGTCTCCTTGGTCGCAGGAGATTCATTTTCGCTTGTCGTCTTAGTCGTTGTAGGATCTGTCTCAGCAGTCGTTTGGTCCAAGCTTGTCTGACTAGCAGGATCCTCCTTAGGAGAGAGTTCACTGCTTGCTGGAACTTCATTTGAAACAGTAGAAGCTTCTGCTGTACTTGGCTGTCCCACATGAGAGGTTAAGGCTGGTTCTTGACTATTCGCAGTCACTTCTTCAGCCTGGACATGACGCGCCAAAATAACTGGACTTATTAATAAACTTGCAAACACAATCGAAACAATGGTTGATTTTTTCATATACAAACTCCTTAAAAAAGCGTAGTTTTGAGTCGTTTTAACCGAAACGACAAAAAATAGACAAAATCATTCTTTAATAGATACAGTAAAAACGAACCCTCCTTTCAACAACAGCATCTCCTCCTGTCAGCAAGCTAGTTTTCCTCTTATCTGGTAGTCAGCTAGCTTTCAAACAGGATAACAACTTAACTGACAGCAGGGAAGATCCTACAGACATTCCTTCCTGTCAATCAAATGATGGAGACACTTCTTCGGCTTATAGTCTCTTTTTAGACAGATTGAGCCCACTTGAACAAAACCGAAAAAAATAGTTCCTATTCATGAGGGCAAATTCCCCATTTTTCTCATGCGAGAGCTCGGTTCCAGTCCATTTATCCTTAATCCAATAAAGACAGCGTTTTCGAGAGCATAAACCTTTGCCCTATCCTTTCATTTTTGGTAAAATAAAGCATTAATTCACGAAAGATGAGAAACAAATGGAAAATCAAACCTTAATGCAATATTTTGAATGGTACTTACCTTCGGATGGTCAACATTGGTCCCGCTTAGCTGCAGGTGCTCCTCTCCTAGCAGACTTGGGTATTCGTAAAATTTGGATGCCTCCTGCTTTTAAAGCCACTTCTGCCAATGATGTCGGCTACGGCGTCTATGACCTCTTTGACCTTGGAGAATTCGACCAAAAAGGAACTGTTCGGACCAAATATGGTTTCAAAGAGGATTACTTGCAAGCCATCCAAGCCTTAAAAGAAGCTGGAATCCAGCCCATGGCCGATGTCGTTCTCAACCATAAAGCAGCTGCCGATGGTTTAGAAAAATTTGAAGTGGTCGAAGTGGACCCTAACGATCGGACCATCGTCTTGACAGAGCCTTTTACGATCAAAGGTTGGACTAAATTTACTTTTGACGGCCGAAATGGGGCCTACAATGACTTCCACTGGCATTGGTACCACTTTACCGGTACCGACTACGATGCTTCCCGGAAAAAAAGTGGGATTTACCAGATCCAAGGGGACAACAAAGGTTGGGCACAAGATGATCTCGTTGACAATGAAAATGGTAACTACGATTACCTCATGTACGCCGATATCGACTTTAAACACCCAGAAGTGATCGAAAACCTCAACCAATGGGCTACATGGTTTATCGAAACCACTGGAGTGCAAGGTTTCCGTCTAGATGCGGTCAAACACATCGACTCCTTCTTCATGAAGAACTTCATCCAACAAATCACGGACAAATATGGAGAAGATTTCTATGTATTTGGTGAGTTTTGGAATGGAGATGAACAAAGCAACAACGACTACCTAGCCAGCATCGACTATCAGTTTGACTTAGTGGACGTCGCCCTCCACCAAAATCTCTTTAGAGCTAGCCAAGAAGGGGAGAACTTTGATTTAACGACTATTTTCAATGGTACTCTCGCAAGCAATCATCCAGAAAGTGCGGTAACCTTTGTCGACAATCACGATACCCAAAGAGGACAAGCCTTGGAGTCTACAGTCGGTGAATGGTTCAAACCTGCCGCTTATGCCCTCATTCTCCTCCGCGAGGCTGGACTTCCATGTGTCTTTTACGGAGACTATTACGGGATTTCAGGGGACTTTGCCCAGCAGGATTTCCAAGCCGAGCTTGATCAACTCCTTCGTATCCGCAAAGACTTAGCCTACGGTGAACAAAGAGACTACTTTGACGATCCTAACTGTATCGCTTGGACTCGCTCTGGAACTGAAGAGTCTGCTCCTATCGCCTGCGTCATTTCAAATGCTGCTGCATCTGCCAAACGGATGGAAATCGGCCAAGCATATGCAGGACGGACCTACTACGACGCCTTAGGAAATTACCAAGATACCATCCAAATTGAAGAAGACGGCTGGGCTGATTTCCCAGTATCAGAACGCTCCGTCAGCGTATGGGTTTTGGCAGACTAACTAGAAAATGAAATCGAGCAAAGAGGCTGGGACAAAAGTTCTAGCCTTTCAATTGTCTTTAAATTGTCGAGCAAG
>CABREZ010000072.1 GCA_902470035.1 uncultured Streptococcus sp.
CATGATACCGATATTACGAGTTTTTTCAAGTGAAAATTCGCGTGCCATGAGGTTTTGTTCTCCTATATTTTTTATTTCTATACTATTATAACATGATTTAACAAAAACGGATAGGCAGGACCTACCCGTTCTCATTGTTTATTCTGTTTGGTTTAGCTGATTTGAACTCAATTGAACTCGGGCTAAAGTTAGTTAGACAATTTGAACCCGAGCGAGGCCCGGCGCAAAAAAGATAAACTGCCTTGTGTTCATGGAACACTGCATCAGTTTCCTATTTTTGCCTTGGACCTTTTGCGCTCTTGGTATCTCAATTGAACTCGGGCTAAAAGCTCGGAAAATAGATAAGCTTTCCTAGAATCTTTGATTCTTCGTCAAGCTTCCTAATTTTCAGTCGCTTTTTTAACGCCCTTAGTATCTTAATCTTACCAGCGGAAGTGTGCGAAGGCACGGTTAGCTTCAGCCATACGGTGAGTGTCTTCACGTTTCTTAACTGCTGCACCAGTGTTGTTTGCAGCATCCAAGATTTCTTTAGCAAGGCGGTCAACCATTGTGTGCTCACCACGTTGACGAGCGATGGTTACCAACCAACGAAGTCCAAGTGTTGTACGACGTTCTGGACGAACTTCAACTGGGACTTGGTAGTTAGATCCACCAACACGACGTGCACGTACTTCAAGTACAGGCATGATGTTTTCCATTGCTGTTTCAAATACTTCAAGCGCGTCATTTCCAGTAGCTTCTTTGATTTGCTCAAAAGCACCGTAAACGATTGAAGCTGCTGTACCACGTTTACCATCAAGCATAACGCGGTTGATAAGACGAGTAACTAGTTGTGAATTGTAAAGCGGATCTGGCAATACATCGCGCTTTGGAGCTCTATTTTTACGACTCATTTCTCTTTATCCCCTTTCCTTATGCTTTTGGACGTTTAGTACCGTATTTAGAACGGCCTTGTTTACGATCGTTAACACCTGCAGTATCAAGTGCACCACGGACGATATGGTAACGTACCCCTGGAAGGTCTTTTACACGTCCACCACGAAGAAGCACCACGCTGTGCTCTTGCAAGTTGTGTCCGATACCTGGGATGTAGGCAGTAACTTCGATCAAGTTGCTCAAACGTACACGAGCGAATTTACGAAGGGCAGAGTTCGGTTTTTTAGGTGTCATTGTTCCAACACGAGTTGCAACACCACGTTTTTGTGGTGAAGAAACGTTTGTTTGAACTTTTTTATGACTGTTGTAACCAACGTTCAAAGCTGGTGATTTAGATTTTTCTACTTTTGATTTACGCGGTTTGCGAACCAATTGGTTAATTGTAGGCATCTACATTCTCCTGTATTTTTTTATTTTTGGTGATGATACACTTGGTGACAGCTACCATCTGTGTGTACTTTTGCAACATTTGTCAGCACGTCCCTGTACACTCTTGAGAGACCAAAAGTAAAAAGTACCGTCTATTATTGTAACATAGCGGCACTTTCACTGTCAAGATTTTTTTCTCTTTTTTGCACGATTGCTTCTTCTTAAAATCGCGCTAGATTATTGTTCAGATTGTTGCGTTACAGCTGGTGTGGTAGCATTCGAAACCTGAGGAACCTCATTGGACTGATACTGAGGGACTTCTGCTGGAACGACTTGCTGAGGTTGACCTGTTTGGCTAGCTTGATTCGTATCAGTTGATTGAGTATTCTGGTTGGTTTGCATTCCGTAATAGTCTACAATGTACTGAATACGAGCTTGAAAGGCCTGTTTTTTGGTTTCGTCCTTCACTTTTTCTACGGCCTCTTTGGCAGCGGTTAAGGTTTCTTGAGTTGCAGTCGTTTCAAAATGAGCAACTGCTTTTTCAGCCGCTTCAGCGATTTTCGCTTCCTCTTCTTCTTTGGCTTTTTTAGGATCTTTCTTCTTAATAGGAAGAGAACCTGTTTTTTTGGTTTCTCGCTTCACTACTGTAACTTGGTCTGCAGAATTTTTACGAACCGTATAAAGCCCACCGACAAGAACTCCTGTCAAGATGAATATCGTTGCCAATCGAAGCCATAGGGGACTACGATCAAAACGGTCTAAAATTGTTTTCATTTTCCTTTCTCCCTCTCCAGCTTAGTCCTTATCAAAAATATTTCCGATTTCTACATCAATTTTATTTTCTGCTACATCAATATTGGTCACACGTAGAAGTGACTTGTGATCAAATAAATCTTTACTTCTAGCCGAAGCATTGTCCGCAAAAATAGCAACTCCTGCCAACTCTGAATCGAACTCAGCTAAGAGGCTAACCATCCCACTGATAGTTCCCCCTCCTTTAAGGAAGTCATCGACAATCAGAACACGGCTTCCAGCTTTCAAACTACGTTTAGATAGGAACATTTTCTCAATCCGATCGCCACTGGAACCAGATACGTAGTTGACACTGACCGTTGAGCCTTCTGTAATTTTTAGATCGCGTCGTACAATGACAAAAGGAACATTTAAGACATTCGCTACCGCGTTTGCTAATGGAACACCCTTAGTGGCCACCGTCATGACTGCATCGATTTTTTGATCTCGGAAGGCCTTGGCAATAATGCGTCCGATATTATTTAAGATTTTTGGATCACTTAGCAAATCCGAAAGGTAGATATACCCACCTGGTAAAATCCGGTTACTTTCTGACAATTGATTGCACAAATTTTGGACAATTTCTTTTGAATCTGCATCCGAAATCGATGGTGTAAAGATGACCCCTCCACCTGCACCAGTAAGAGTTTCAATGCTTCCAATTTCCATTTCTTCAAAGGCCCGTTTAATAATGACAATGTCCTCAGAAATAGATGATTTAGCAGATTCGTATTTTTCGGCAAATGTATTTAAACTCGTCAATTCGTAGGGATGATTAATCAAGTAATTCGAGATCACAACCATCCGCTCACTTCTTCTTAGCTTCATTTTCTCTCCACATAGTTTTTTTTATTGTATTATACCATATTATACCAAAAAACGAACATTGTTAGTCTCACAACATTCGTTTTTGGTTTTTTTACTAACAAACTAAGAGTGACCTTTTTGGCTCCTATTTATTAGGAATCTTTTAAATTTGGCTTATAGAAGGAGCGATTATCCAAGGCAAAAATCTTATTGGTCATCTCACCAGGGCCCACTAAAGCTAAGGCAGAAGTCATCATCATCATTTCTGCATCTAGGTTATCAATCATATGGATAATCTCGGCTTCCATGATTTTTGGACGAACCGGGCTACCATATTCTAATAGACCATGGTGACTCAAAATCACATGGCGCAACACAATCACATCTTCTTTTTGATCGTCAATCTTTAGCTCTTGTAAGACCTTGGTAATTTCTTCATCGATTAGAGCAATGTGCCCGATGAGGTTGCCTCGAACCGTATACTCTGTATTTTCAGGCCCCGATAGCTCTAGTACCTTGGCAAGATCATGGAGCATGATGCCGGCATAGAGGAGACTCTGGTTTAATTGAGGATACACCTGAGAGATGCTCTCAGCCAAACGAACCATGGTGGCTGTGTGATATGCTAAGCCCGTCTCAAAAGCATGGTGGTTGGTTTTGGCCGCAGGATAAGAGTAGAACTCTTTGTCATACTTGCTGTATAGCGCCCGCACCACACGTTGCCAAACTGGATTTTCTATTTTGAAAATCATCCCCGATAGGTAGTCCTTCAAATCGACTGGATTTACCGGAGGTTTTCCCTTAAAGTCTGCTGGATTTGATGGCTCCCCACTTTGAGGCAAGCGCAAGGTCAACTGATTGACCTGAGGCGTATTGTTGTAGATCTCCCGACGACCACTCATATGAACCACACGCCCAGCCTGAAATTGCTCCACATTATGTGGCTGAGCATCCCACAATTTTCCTTCGATTGTGCCTGTCTCATCTTGGAAGACAAAGGCAAGATAATTCTTTCCAGCACGTGTCTGACGAAGATCTGCTGACTTAATGAGGTAGAAACCTTCAAACAATTCGTCTTTTTTCATTTGATTAATTTTGACCATCATCTTCTCCATCTTCTAAATTCAATAGGCTTTCTATATCTAGATTCTCTGACGTTTCAATGTTTCGGAGTGTGCGCTCGATAGCATTTGTTCTTCGGTTTAAGAGGTCATCAATATTACCAGAGGCATGCTTCAACTGCCGTTGGGTCTTTTCTAAAACACCTCCAAATTTTTGGAACTCCGTCTTGACGGATGCAAGGACCTTGCTAATATCATCTGCACTTCGTTGAATATTCAGGGTCTTAAATCCAACCGATAGTGAATTCAGCAAAGCTGAAAGCGTACTTGGCCCCGCGACGACGATCTGCTCCTCTCTTCGGAGGCGATCAAAGAAGGCTGGGTCGCGGACCACTTCTGAATAGAGCCCTTCCGTCGGTAAAAAGAGAATCCCAAAATTAGTAGTAGCAGGCGGATAGAGGTATTTTTGATGAATGTCCTTGGCAAATTGTTTGATACTAGCCAATAGGAGCTTGCGACAGCGTTCAATCTCCTCTTTCTCCCCACTTTCATAGGCTTCTTCCAGTCGGTAATAACCGTCCAGAGGAAACTTAGAGTCGATTGGCAGATAGACGTATTCACCTCTGACCTGACCAGGCATCTTGATCGCATACTCGACGCGCTCGCTGGAATGGGGAACTGTTACAAACTCTCTTTCATATTGGGCGGGAGTTAGGATATCTTCGATGATCTGGCCGAGTTGGAGTTCTCCCATAATCCCACGGGTTTTGGTATTGGAGAGGACCTTATTGAGACTTCCCACATCTCTAGCGACCGTCTGCATTTCCCCAAGACCTTTATTGACCGACTCCAATTGTTTGGAGACCGTCTCAAAAGAGGTTTGAAGACGACTATGCAAGGTTTTTTCCAACTTTTCTTCGACCGTTTGACGCATCTGCTCCAACCGCAAATCATTGGAAGCTTGAATCTGTTGCATCCGCTCGTCCGTTTTGTCTCGGTTTTTAGTGAAATTCTCAGCAAGTTCTGCTCGTAAAGCAGTCGTTTGCTGATGCATTTCTGTCCGTAATTCCATAAGACGGTCACTGATCGCCATCTCTATCTGCTGGCCAGTGATTTGCTGAGCTTGTCGCTCTCTCTCAAATCGGTAATCCAGCTGATCCGAAAGATGATCTTCTTGGTCCTCCAGTAAGTCACGGACCTGTTTGTTATCAGCTATCCGTTGCTGGTAGAGCAAGAAGAGCAAGACAAGATTTCCCACTCCTAATACAAAAAGGATTAATTCCATCTTATTTCCCATCCTTGCTATAAATGATAAGGGCGTAGCCTCGATCAATGGTTAAGGTAATCGGCTGATTGATAAACTCGTTGGAACCATAAATAGCCTTTTTAAAATAATTGGTCTGATTTAAGGGATACTTGGCTCCTTCAATCTGGATGAAAGCTCCCTCAACTGGCATAAAAGCTACATAGGTATAGCCTGCTATAGGCAGAATGGTATTGCGACCTGCTGGACGATAGCAGAGATAATTTTGTTGGTCCATCAAGTAAAGTTGCGACATAAAGGGTGCAATCTCTGGATCGCTGGGCAAAAAAACGCTGGCCAAATGGTGATCCAGGCGACCACCAAAGGCTCCAAAGATTAGAATGTCCGCTTGAGGCCAACGTTCTAACACTTCCTTAATCGCCAATTCCAGATCCGTATCATTTTTTTCTGCTACCGAAGTCCGTAATTCGTGAGCCGCAGATTGAATACTCTGGAATTCTTCTGGCTCGACCGAGTCAAAATCTCCAACTGCTAAAGAAAGTTCCAATCCTTGCTCTAATAGGAAAAGGCAACCTGCATCCACCCCGACATAAATATCTAAGTCTAGCGGAATGGTTTCCACTCGGCCTCCAGCTACAATCGCAACCTTAGTCTTGGATGGCTGCTCGAAGGGTTTGAACTCGTTCATTCACATCTCCATTAAAAACATAGGAACCTGCTACAAAGACGTTTGCTCCTGCTTCTTTCGCAGCGTGAATCGTCTTATCATCAATTCCCCCATCGACTTCAATATCGAAATCCAATCCTTTTTCTTCACGCAATTGTACCAATTGACGAATCTTATCCATAGTTTCTGGCAGGAAAGCTTGCCCACCAAATCCTGGATTGACAGTCATGACAAGTACTTGATCTACCAAGTTCAAGATGTGTTGGATACTTTCAACAGGGGTTCCTGGATTGATGACCACACTTGGTTTTACCCCTGCCAAACGAATTTTTTGAAGGGCACCATGGATGTGTGGAGTCGCTTCGACGTGAATACTAATGATATCTGCTCCGGCACGCGCAAACTCTTCAATATGTTGCTCAGGATTGGTAACCATCAAGTGGCAGTCAAACACTAGCTTGCTGTGAGGACGCATGCTAGCAACTACACCAGCACCAAAGCTGATATTAGGCACAAAGTGGCCGTCCATTACATCGATGTGGGCGTACTCTGCACCAGATGCTTCCAATTTCTTCAATTCACTTTCAAAATTTGCATAATCTGCACTCAAGATAGAAGGGGCTAATTTGTTTGTTTTCATATTCTTCATGTCTCCTTATTTGGGTAATTTTTTCGATACTTTTTTGTAGGTTTCTCGCCTATTTTCGATCTCACTCAAGAACTGTAAGTAATTCTCATAGCGGAAGGAAGCTAAGATCCCTTCCTCGACAGCAGGCTTGACGGCACAGGATGGTTCATGTGTGTGGGTACAAGTACGGAACTTACAAGCCTGGCTCACCTTGGCAATGTCTGGAAAAGCATGATTGAGATCTTCCGCATTATCGACTTCATAATCTAGAGAGGAGAAGCCAGGGGTATCCGCAATTTTGCCCCCATTGAGATCATAAAAGCTGACAGCTCGCGTCGTATGGCGGCCGCGTCCAAGACTGTCGGAGATTTCTCCTGTCTCTAGTTCCAACTCCGGAGCCAAGGTATTCAAGAGGGTGGATTTCCCCACTCCTGTTTGGCCCATAAAGACCGTCACCTGATCCTTCAAGAGAGGCAAGAGCTCTTCCTTGTCAGTGACAAAGTCATAGCCCATTTTGCGATAGACTTCCTGGAAAGGAAGCATCTGAGCTGGATCTTCTAGTAAGTCCATTTTTGAAATATAGACAATCGGATGAATCACTTTTTGTTCCAATAGGACTAAAAAGCGGTCCAATAAATTAACATTAAAATCTGGCTCTTTGGCAGACATGATGACGACAGCCTGGTCAATATTAACAATCGGTGGGCGGACTAAGCTATTCTTTCTTGGGAATATTTTTAAAATATAGCCTTCCGAATTTTCTTCGGCTGAAAATTCTACCTTATCTCCAACATAGGGAGTTTGTCCCTTTTTCCGGAAATTTCCTCGGGCGCGTGTTTGGTAAATTTCTCCCTCGCACTCCACATAATAAAAACCGGCCAAGGCTTTAACAATCGTTCCTTGCAACTAGCACTCCTTTAAAGTTAATACTACCATTATATCAAAAAATATACGATAGCGCTTGCGAACCTTAAATTCTATATATATTAGAATTTAATATCACCTTAAGAGTCCGTACAGAATCACTATATAAATTCTGTTACTATTTTTTCTTGGCATTTCTTTTAAAAAGAGTATAATAGAACTATGCGGAGGTGGTGGAACGGCAGACACGCATGCTTCAGGCGC
>CABREZ010000073.1 GCA_902470035.1 uncultured Streptococcus sp.
TAAATCGTTAGGTCGGGTAACTGGCGCGGGGGTTCGAATCCCCCATTCTCCGTAGAGAATCAAGTTAGCTTTCTAGCTAACTTTTTTTGTTACTTTGATACATCAATAGAAATAAAAATGTAACAAAGGCGTAACATAAAATCTTTTATTTTCTGTTATACTAGTTAGTGTCTTATACGAAGGAGTCTTTTATTTTATGAAGAAAAAATTATTAACGACTATTTTACTTAGTACAGTTGCTTTATCACAAGTAGGTACAGTTATTTCTGTAGGAGCTGATTCTACTGATGATAAGATTGCTGCACACGATAGTAAGATTGCTGATTTGAGTTCGAAAGAACAAAGTGCACAAGCAGAAGTTGATCAAATTCAATCTCAAGTTTCTGAAATCAAAAAACAACAAGAAACTCTTAAAGCTGAAAATGATCGTTTGAATGAAGAGTCTGCTCGCCTCTCTGCTGAGATTGAAGAGCTGTCTAAGAACATTGTTGCTCGTCAAGAATCATTGGCAAACCAAGCACGTAGTGCTCAAACAACAGGAACTGCTACAAGTTACATTAACGCTATTGTAAGTTCTGGTTCATTGACTGAAGCTATTTCTCGTGTTTCTGCAATGAATGAAATTGCTAGCGCCAACAACAAAATGCTTGAAGAGCAAAAACGCGATAAAGAAGCAATTGATGCTAAGCAAAAAGAAAACAATGAAGCAATCAACACTGTTATTGCCAACCAACAAAAATTAGATGATGATGCGCAAGCGTTGACAACTAAAGAAGCTGAGTTGAAAGTTGCACAATTGAATTTGGCAGCTGAAAAATCAACTGCAGAAAATGAAAAGAATGCATTGCTTGCTGAGAAAGCGGCAGCTGAGAAAGCGGCAGCTGAAGCAGCAGCAGCTGAAGCAGCTTATCGTGCACAACAAGAAGAGCAACGGAAGGCTGTAGAAGCATCTGCTAATACTAACTTGCAAGCACAAGTGCAAGCTGCAACCCAAACGCCAGCAGCTGAAGCAGCACAACCTCAAGCAACTGTTGCAACTCCTGCTGCAGCACCAGCAGTTCAAACTCAAACTGTTGCTGCACCTGCTGCAACTAGTCGTCCAACGTACAGCACATCTGCAAGTTCATACCCAGTAGGTGAATGTACTTGGGGTGTGAAAGTATTGGCACCTTGGGCTGGTGATTACTGGGGTAATGGAGCACAGTGGGCTGCAAGTGCCGCAGCAGCTGGATTCCGTACTGGTAGCCAACCACAAGTTGGGGCTATTGCATGTTGGAATGACGGTGGATATGGACACGTGGCAGTGGTTACAGCTGTTCAATCTACTACAAGTATCCAAGTATCTGAATCTAACTACTTAGGTATTCGTAGCATTGGGAACTACCGTGGATGGTTTAACCCAGTGAATGCACAAGGATCAGTTACTTATATCTATCCAAACTAAGAATTCAAAACACCCACTTTTAGTGGGTGTTTTTTACTATAGTTACTATTTTATTTTTTGGTGGATTATGGATTGAAAAATCATGTAAAAAGCGTTACAATGGGTAAAGGGAAGATTTGTACAATTTGTACATTGTGGTTAAATTTATGTGGAGGAAATCATGTCGTTTTCGGATTTAATGCTGTTTGCTTTATCTTCTAACCAAGATTTGGCTGAACGTGTCTCTAAGGAGATGGGATTGCCACTTGGTAAGTCGACCGTACGTCAATTTTCAGATGGGGAAATCCAGGTCAATATTGAGGAGTCTATTCGTGGTAAAGAGGTGTATATTCTTCAATCTACGAGCTCTCCTGTAAATGATAATTTAATGGAAATTTTGATCATGGTAGATGCTTTAAAACGTGCCAGTGCTCAAACCATTAATGTAGTGATGCCTTATTATGGTTATGCTCGTCAAGATCGTAAAGCTCGAGCTCGTGAGCCAATTACATCCAAATTGGTTGCCAATATGTTAGAGATTGCTGGTGTGGATCGTCTCTTAACCATTGATTTGCATGCAGCTCAGATTCAAGGGTTCTTTGATATTCCGGTGGATCATTTGATGGGGGCTCCATTGATTGCAGACTACTTTGAACGTCGTGGAATGGTTGGTTCTGACTATGTGGTAGTCAGTCCGGACCACGGTGGTGTGACGCGTGCTCGTAAGCTAGCTGAATTTTTGAAAACACCGATTGCTATCATTGATAAACGGCGGAGTGTCGATAAAATGAACACTAGTGAAGTCATGAATATCATTGGGAACGTTGAAGGGAAAACTTGTATCCTGATCGATGATATGATCGATACCGCAGGAACAATTTGCCACGCTGCAGATGCACTTGCTGAAGCAGGAGCTGTAGAAGTCTATGCAAGTTGTACGCACCCTGTATTGTCAGGTCCAGCTATGGACAATATTCAAAAATCAGCGATTAAGAAGTTGGTGGTGTTGGATACCATTTTCCTACCTGAAGACCGCTTAATCGATAAAATTGAACAAATCTCCATCGCAAAACTTTTGGCAGAAGCGATTATCCGCATCCATGAAAAACGTCCTTTGTCTCCCCTATTTGAAATTGGAAATGCGAAAAAATCTTAAAAAGTAGGAGGTTGGGGAATCCAACCTCTTTTCTTTTGATAAAAATTTGGATTGTTATGGGCAATACATGCTATCATTATTGAAGCGAATAGAGGTAGTTAGTAGAAAATAATGGTTTTAAATTCTAGAATTAGTTGTAAGGAGGGGGTGATGCCATGAAGACGATAAAGAATGAATCCAGTTCACGATTAAAGGGATTATTTTTGTTTATTTTCTTGATGGTCGTTTTTGGATTGGCTGTTCTTTTTCTGATGCGGAATTCCTCTGAACGGAAGAACTCAAATCTTACTAGTTCAGCAAATAATCCGTCCGCAAGACAGGTCCAGTCAAAGCAAGAAACTCCATATGTTCCTAGTCAAGAAGAGAAAGATTACTTAAACAAGCGGTTTACGTCATTATTGAAGGTGAATCCAGAAACTGTAGCCTATATCTATGCTCCAGGTACGGAATTGGATGAGCCTGTCGTTCAAACAAGGGATAACGCCACTTATTTGGATAAGACTTTTGAAGGAGGTTTTGAACCTTTCTTAGGGACAGTCTTTATGGATATGGATAATCAGAAAGACTTCAGTGATCGGTTGACTTGGCTGTTTGGTCATGCTCGTGGTAGTTTACTTGGAGATCATCGTATGTTTAATGATGTTAATTACTACGACCGGCAGGAATATTTTGATCAGCATCCTTATGTGGTCATCGAAACTCCTCAACGAAAGTATGTCTACCAAGCTTTTTGTCTTGTCATTGTTCCTGAAGAAACTCCTTTTTATCGCATCCATTTTAAAGATGATCGAGACTTCACTGATCAACTGGATCAAGTGTATCAGAATGCGAAAACAAAAAATCCAACAATGAAAGCGAAAGCTTCGGACCGCTATTTGGTCTTATCTACTTGTCGGGAAGAAGATAATAGCATCCGATCCAATCTCTATCTCCGTCAGATACCGGATTCAGAAATGACTGAGTTTTTAGCCAAACATGGAAATCAGTTGTCTTATGTTGCAACACAGGGACAAGAATAAAAAGGATTTTGTAAACATGATTCAATGAGAGGATTTAGCATTTGCTAAGTCCTTTTTTGATGAGAAAGGTCATTATTGTATCATTTTAGTGGGGACTAGCCCCTTTTTTGCGATGGTTTTCTATTTATAGTATAATGGTGATAGAACTTTTTTGGAGGTGGCTATGGATTTAACAAAACGGTTTAATCAAAATTTGAATCGAATCGAGATTTCTTTGATTCGTCAGTTTGACCAAGCCATTTCTTCTATTCCAGGTGTCTTACGCTTGACCTTGGGTGAGCCAGATTTTACGACACCGGATCATGTAAAGGAAGCGGCAAAAGCAGCTATTGATGCCAACCAGAGTCATTATACGGGAATGAGTGGTTTGCTAGCTCTACGTGAAGCTGCTAGTCAGTTTGTCGCTGAAAAATATAACCTACAGTATCGACCAGATGATGAAATTTTAGTTACGATTGGGGCAACGGAGGCCCTTTCTGCAACCTTGACGGCTATATTGGAACCGGGAGATGTGGTGCTCTTACCAGCACCTGCTTATCCTGGTTACGAACCTATTATTAAACTGATTGGGGCTAGTGTCGTCGAAATCGATACGACTGATAATCGCTTTATCCTCAGCCCAGAGGTTTTAGAAAAGGCTTTAGAAGAGCAAGGGGATCGTGTCAAGGCGGTTATTCTCAACTACCCAGCTAATCCAACAGGTGTCACCTACTCTAAGGAGCAGATGAAGGATTTGGCTAGAGTCTTGAAGAAATATGAAGTTTTTGTCGTTTGTGATGAGGTCTATTCAGAATTAACCTACACAGGTCAGCCTCACGTTTCCTTGGGATCCTATCTACGGGACCAAGCCATTATTATCAATGGCTTATCTAAGTCTCATGCTATGACAGGCTGGAGACTCGGTTTTATCTTTGCGCCGGCTCCCTTGACAGCTCAATTAATCAAGAGTCATCAGTACTTGGTGACTGCAGCGGGAACCATGAACCAGTATGCAGCTATTGAAGCCTTAACGGTTGGTAAAGACGACGCAGAACCGATGAAACGGGAATACATAGAGCGTCGAGATTATATCATCAAAGAAATGTCTGCCATGGGCTTTGATATCATCCGTCCAGATGGGGCCTTCTATATCTTTGCTAAGATCCCACAAGGGTATACCCAAGACTCCTTCACTTTTTTGAAGCTTCTTGCCCAAGAAAAGGCTGTTGCCTTTATTCCAGGAATGGCTTTTGGTTCTTACGGAGAAGGCTATGTACGCTTGTCTTATGCAGCCAGTATGGAAGTGATCCAAGAAGCGATGAGTCGGTTGAAGGAGTTTATGAAAGAACATGCTGGAGAGCATTGAGAGTCGTGGCATCGTCCTCTACCATCGGGATTATCGAGAGGATGATAAGCTGGTTAAAATCTTTACAGAGCAAGCTGGCAAGCTCATGTTTTTCGTGAAACATGCCAATCGTTCTCGGTTGAATTCTATGATCCAACCGTTGACTTTAGCGGATATGTATCTGAAAATCAATGATGACGGACTCAGCTATATCGAAGATATTCATGAGGTTCAAAGTTTCCAAGGGATTAATCAAGATCTTTTTCGTCTTTCCTACGCAACCTATATACTAGCCTTGGCAGATGCTAGTATACAGGATCGTCAACCTGATCCAGCTTTATTTGCTTTTTTAGAGCAGACATTGCAATTGATGAATCGGGGCTTGGATTATGAAATCTTGACCAATATTTTTGAAATGCAGATTTTATCCCGATTTGGTGTCGCCTTAAACGTTCATGAGTGTTGTGTCTGTCATCGAGTGGGCCTGCCTTTTGATTTTTCATTCCGATTGGGTGGTGTCCTATGCCCAGATCATTATGATCGTGATGAAAGACGAGCCCACTGGGATCCAAATGCCCTCTATTTGTTGGATCGTTTTCAAGCTGTGAAATTTAGTGAGTTAGAGACGATTTCCATCCATGATGAGATGAAGAAAGAGTTGAGAAAGTGTCTAGACCAACTCTATGATGAATATGTCGGCATTCATCTCAAAGCTAAGAAATTTATTGATTCCCTGGGAAGCTGGGGAGAGATCTTAAAAGATCAGTCTGGAGGTAAGAAATGAAAAAAATTGCAGTTGATGCAATGGGTGGAGATCATGCTCCACAGGCCCTGGTAGAAGGGGTCAATCAAGCCATACAAGAATTTAAGGATATCGAAGTCATTTTATATGGAGATGAGGCTAAAATTAAGCAATACCTGACAGCAACTGAGCGGGTATCCATCGTCCATACGGATGAGAAAATCAACTCAGATGATGAGCCGACTCGTGCCATTCGCCGGAAAAAGCAGGCCAGCATGGTCTTAGCAGCGCATGCAGTTAAGAATGGGGAAGCGGACGCGATGCTTTCTGCAGGAA
Organism: uncultured Streptococcus sp.; assembly: GCA_902470035.1. Classification (GTDB taxonomy): domain Bacteria; phylum Bacillota; class Bacilli; order Lactobacillales; family Streptococcaceae; genus Streptococcus. The sequence goes on from CABREZ010000073.1 coordinate 6,001, forward strand.
ATACAGGAGCTCTTCTTGCCTCTGGTTACTTCATCGTCGGTCGGATTAAGGTCATCGATCGTCCAGGTTTGATGTCAACTCTTCCAACCCTTGATGGGAAGGGCTATGATATGTTGGATCTGGGGGCAAATGCTGAAAATACGCCAACACACTTACACCAATATGCGATTATGGGAGCCTATTATGCAGAGAATGTTCGTGGGATTAAGCGGCCTCGTATCGGTCTCTTAAATAACGGAACCGAGGAAAGCAAGGGGGATCCCTTACGCAAGGAGACCTATCAATTATTAGCAGCGGATCCTTCTCTCAATTTTGTGGGAAATGTGGAAGCGCGTGACTTGATGGATGGAGTTGCTGACGTCATTGTGACAGATGGATTTACAGGAAATGCTGTCCTTAAGACCATGGAAGGAACTGCTTTGGGCCTCTTTAAACAGTTGAAAACGGTCCTTAGTGGTGGTGGCTTGAAGGCTAAGATTGGAGCCTTCCTTTTGAAGAATGATCTACGAGGTTTGAAAAAGACCTTGGATTATTCAGATGTTGGAGGTGCGGTTTTGTTTGGCTTGCAAGCCCCTGTCGTGAAAACCCATGGTTCTAGTGATGCCAAGGCAGTCTATAGCACGATTCGCCAGATCCGGACTATGTTGGAAACAGATGTGATTCGTAAGTCTGTGGTTGAATTATCAGAATTGGAGGAAGAGAAATGAGTCGTCGTCAAAAAATTTTTAAACTAGTTGAAGGGTTGATCAAAGATCATAAAGGATCTGAGTATGAGGTTTCATTGGACTTGGATTTACGCAAGGACTTGGAAGTGGATTCTGTTGATTTAATGGAATACATTATTTATTTGGAAGAAGCCTACCAAATTGATATCCCTGACAAAGATATTGATGCCATGGCAACCGTGGGAGACATGGTAGACTACGTTTTAAAGAAAACAAGCAAATAAAGTTCGGTTTTTACGAACAAATAAGCATCTAAAAATAAGAGGTTGAATCTTTTTGATTCAATCTCTTATTATTTTTGTGTTACAAGCGAACAAGATACGGATTTAACTTGAAAAAACAACCTCTCTGTGATACACTGTAAGGGATAAAAGATGAAAGGCGAACAAGAAGATGTCCGATCAATTAATTTATACGGGGAAAGCAAAAGATATTTATAGTACAGAAGACGAACATGTGATTAAGTCGGTCTACAAGGACCAGGCCACTATGCTGAATGGAGCTCGTAAAGAGACCATCGAGGGGAAAGGTGTGCTGAACAATCAGATTTCGTCTCTTATTTTTGAAAAATTAAATGCTGCGGGTGTGGCTACTCACTTTATCGAACGTATCTCTGATACAGAACAACTTAACAAGAAGGTTTCAATCATTCCTTTGGAGGTTGTGCTTCGTAACGTGACTGCGGGTTCTTTCTCAAA
>CABREZ010000074.1 GCA_902470035.1 uncultured Streptococcus sp.
CCAACAGATAAGACCTATTCAGGTGATGTGGTTGCCGTTAAGGTTCAAGCTAAGGATGCCAACGGTACACCAGCTGAAACAACATACACACCTAAGATTACTCCAGTTGTTCCAACAGCAGAGGATGTAACTTCAAAAGATAAACAAGGCCAAACACAAACAGGTAAGCCTAAGTTTACAGAAGGCAATCCAAACATTCCAATGGATGATGATACGCCAGCTACATTCGAAGATGGCTCAACGACTAAGACAATTCCAGGCGAAGGTACTTACACAGTCGCACCAGATGGAAGTGTAACTTTCGTACCAGAAAAATCATTCACAGGAACAGGAACAGGCGTAACAGTTAAACGTGTAGATAAGAACGGTACACCAGTAACAGGTAAGTACACACCAACAGTAACACCGGTAACACCAACTGCAACTCCAGCTGAATCAGTAGCACCTCAAGGTGTAGTTCAAACTGGAACTGTTACTTTCACAGAAGGTGATCCAGTTGCACCAATCGACAAGGATACGATTACCCTTCTTGATGAAAATGGTCAACCAGCAGCTTCAGTAGTTGCCAAATCACCAGAAGGTAAAGAAATCGGTACCTTCACAGTTGATAAAACAACAGGTATTGTAACCTTCACACCAACAGATAAGACCTATTCAGGTGATGTGGTTGCCGTTAAGGTTCAAGCTAAGGATGCCAACGGTACACCAGCTGAAACAACATACACACCTAAGATTACTCCAGTTGTTCCAACAGCAGAGGATGTAACTTCAAAAGATAAACAAGGCCAAACACAAACAGGTAAGCCTAAGTTTACAGAAGGCAATCCAAACATTCCAATGGATGATGATACGCCAGCTACATTCGAAGATGGCTCAACGACTAAGACAATTCCAGGCGAAGGTACTTACACAGTCGCACCAGATGGAAGTGTAACTTTCGTACCAGAAAAATCATTCACAGGAACAGGAACAGGTGTAACAGTTAAGCGTGTAGATAAGAATGGTACACCAGTAACAGCTAAATACACACCAACTGTAACTCCAGTAACACCAACAGGTGAACCAGCCAGAACTATTGGCCCTAAAGGTCAAGAACAGTCTGGTAAGCCAAGCTTCAAGGAAGGTGATCCAATTGTTCCAATGAACGATGCCGTTCCGGCTACATTTGACGATGGTTCAACAATGAAGACAATTCCAGGTGTTGGTACGTATACAGTAGCTCCTGACGGAACTGTAACCTTTAAACCTGAACCAGAATTTACTGGAAAAGCACCATCTGTAACTGTTGTCCGTGAAGATATGAATGGAACAAAAGCTTCTGCAACGTACACGCCAACTGTACTTCCTGTTACTACATTTGTAGACAAAGAAGGTAAAGCAATTCCGGGATATCCAACTGAGGACAATGAACAACCTAAGAAAGAAATTCCAGGATACCGCTTCGTAGAGACTAAGAAGCTTCCAAATGGTGACACAGAACATGTTTATGAGAAAGTGAAAACTAATCATAAGGATAAGGAAGGTAACGAGATTCCAGGTTATCCGATTGAGGATGGCGAAAATCCTAAGAGAGAGATTCCAGGATACCGCTTCGTAGAGACTAAGAAACTTCCAAACGGTGATACAGAACACATTTATGAAAAAGTTCCAACGCCAGATCCAGTTCCGACACCAGATCCAATGCCAAGGCCAGATCCGGTTCCTACACCAACTCCGGTTCCAACCCCGGCACCTACTCCGGATCCAGTTCCAACACCAGATCCAAAACCAGTTCCAGAAACTAAGGAAATTAAATTCATCAATCCTTCTGATGAAACAGCAGTTCTTCCTGAAACTGGTACTGAGGAAACTTCTAAAACAGGTCTTGCTCTTCTAAGTGCTTTAACAGGTCTTTCATTGTTTGGACTTGCTAAACGTAAAAAAGAAGACTAAGGTTTGAGAAATTTCTCATAAAAAACCGCGTTAATTCGCGGTTTTTTTGATGGAAAAATAGGAAGTTTTGCTTAAGGAAGCAATAGTTAGAAACAGTCTTTTCTTGAAAAATTTGATAAAATAGAATTATCAGTATAAAGGATGAAGAAATGAGTAAGAAAGTAATTGGCATTTGGGCTCAGACGAAGAATGGAGTGATTGGCAAAGACCAGGTAATGCCTTGGCATTTACCAGCTGAATTACAGCATTTTAAACAAACGACAACGGGCCATGCGATCCTTATGGGGAGAGTTACCTACGAAGGGTTAAACAAACGTGTCCTTCCAAATCGGACCAATATCATTCTCTCCAGAGATGACAAGTATGATGTAGAGAATGAAAAAGTTTTGTTAAAAACGGCCGTTGAGGATGTTTTAGACTGGTATAAGGGACAGGATCAGTCACTCTTTATTATTGGTGGAGAGAAAGTTATCCGCCTTTTTGAACCTTATCTTGAGGAGCTCTATCAGACTGTGATCGATGCTGAATTGGAAGGAGATACCTATTTCCCAGAAAACTTTCAGTGGGATCAGTTCCAGTTACTGGACGAGCGGACAATCGAAAATGACGAAAAGAACCCTTACGATTTCACCATTAGACATTTTAAAAGAAAGGAAGACTAGTTCATGGAACGTAGTATCTTTGGCTTTTTTACAGCTGTTTTATGTGTGATTTGCCTGGTATGTGCTTCCCAGACTCTTCGGAAAAAGCGCTATGGCTTAGCCACCCTCTTCTTGTTAAATGCCTTTACTAATCTTGTGAATTCTATTCACGCCTTTTATATGACTTTATTTAAATAAATTACAAACAGACTATAGAATCGGGAGAAGAAAATGCCTACAAATCAATCAAACGATATGATGGTTTATTGTTCGTTTTGTGGTAAGAACCAAGACGAAGTACAGAAGATTATTGCTGGGAACAATGCCTTTATCTGTAATGAATGTGTTGAGTTAGCCCAAGAAATCATTCGAGAAGAATTAGCTGAGGAAGTCTTGGCAGACCTTTCAGAGGTTCCAAAACCAATCGAACTTCTCAATATCCTTAACCACTATGTCATCGGTCAAGATCGTGCTAAACGAGCACTAGCAGTAGCTGTCTACAATCACTACAAACGGATTAACTTCCACGAAAATCGTGAAGATGACAATGATGTGGATCTACAAAAATCAAACATTTTGATGGTCGGTCCTACTGGTTCAGGAAAAACTTTCTTGGCTCAAACGCTTGCTAAGAGTTTAAATGTGCCATTTGCCATCGCCGATGCCACAGCCTTGACAGAAGCGGGTTACGTCGGAGAAGACGTTGAGAACATCCTTCTTAAGCTCTTGCAAGCAGCTGACTTCAATATTGAACGTGCTGAGCGAGGTATCATCTATGTTGATGAAATTGATAAGATTGCCAAGAAGAGTGAGAACGTCTCTATCACCCGCGATGTATCTGGTGAGGGGGTACAGCAAGCCCTTTTGAAGATCATCGAGGGTACTGTAGCGAGTGTTCCACCTCAAGGCGGACGCAAGCATCCTCAACAAGAGATGATTCAGGTTGACACCAAAAACATTCTTTTCATCGTTGGTGGAGCCTTTGATGGGATTGAAGAAATTGTGAAGCAACGTCTAGGTGAAAAAATTATCGGATTTGGCCAAAATAACAAAGCCATTGATGAATCCAGCTCTTATATGCAAGAAATCATTGCAGAAGATATTCAAAAATTCGGTATTATTCCTGAGTTGATTGGTCGTCTCCCTGTTCTTGCTGCATTAGAGCAATTGACAGTGGATGACTTGGTTCGTATTTTGAAAGAACCAAGAAATGCCTTGGTGAAACAATATCAAGCTCTCTTATCCTTTGACGACGTTGAATTGGAATTTGATGACGAAGCACTAGAAGAAATTGCAAGCAAAGCCATTGAGCGCAAGACTGGTGCTCGCGGACTACGCTCCATCATCGAAGAAACTATGTTGGATGTGATGTTTGAAGTTCCAAGTAAAGAAGACGTCAAACTGGTTCGAATCACTAAAGAAGCAGTTAACGGAACTGAAAAACCAATTTTAGAAACTGCCTAGAAAGAAATTCTATGAAAGTAAATACTCATAATGCGGATATTCTCTTGAGTGCTGCTAATAAAAGCCATTATCCTCAAGATGATATCCCAGAAGTTGCACTTGCCGGTCGATCAAATGTCGGCAAGTCTTCTTTTATAAATACCATGCTAAATCGAAAGAATTTGGCCCGTACATCTGGAAAACCAGGAAAAACACAGTTATTAAACTTTTTCAATATCGATGACAAACTTCGTTTTGTCGATGTACCCGGCTATGGTTATGCCCGTGTCTCCAAAAAAGAACGCGAGAAATGGGGCAAGATGATTGAAGAATATCTGACAACGAGAGAAAATTTAAGAGCGGTTGTCAGCCTAGTCGATCTTCGTCATGAACCCTCAGCAGATGATGTTCAGATGTACGAGTTTTTAAAATATTACGAGATTCCTGTTATCTTGGTTGCGACGAAAGCCGACAAAATTCCAAGAGGAAAATGGAACAAGCATGAATCCATGATCAAGAAGAAATTGGATTTTGATAAAACTGATATCTTTATCATCTTTTCATCGGCCAATAAAACTGGAGTAGAAGAAGCTTGGGATGCAATTTTTGACTTTGGCTTTTCGAAATAAATCGTTTTATTACTGATCTGTTATTTATTTGTTTGATTTATATCGATATTGTAATTAAAATGTAATATTGGACTCAACAATTTAATGCTTTTCTGTGCTATAATCATCTTAAAGAGTTTTCATTAAAATATTAGGAGATTATCACATTGAAAAAATTACTAAATAAATCGAAATTGATTGGATCCTTAGTAGCTCTGGTAGCTGCAGGAACAGTAGCAGCAGCCATGAGTGAGCACGTAGGAAACGTTGGAGCAAATGATGAAGCATATTCTCAATATGCAGATCCAACAGAAGCCTTCATCTCACAAATCGGTGAATCTGCTCGCCAACTTGGTCAAGAAAATGATCTGTATGCATCTGTTATGATTGCTCAAGCCATTTTAGAAAGTGGTTCAGGTCAATCTGGTTTGTCATCTTATCCACACTACAACCTTTTTGGTATTAAAGGGAGCTATGCTGGTCAATCAACAGTGATGCAAACATGGGAAGATGATGGTGCGGGGAATGCCTATACCATCAATGATGCTTTCCGTTCATACCCTAGCTACTATGAATCATTGCAAGACTACGTTGCGGTTTTGAAACAAGGTCATTTTGCAGGAGCTTGGAAGAGCAATACAACAAGCTATCAGGATGCAACGGCTGCTTTAACCGGTGTCTATGCCACTGATACTAGTTACTATGCAAAATTGAACCATATCATTGAAATTTACAACCTTACTCAGTATGATTCATCTAGTGTGTATGGTGGCTATGAAGGTACTGTCTACAATCCTTATCGCCAACAATATACAACTCAAGAAATCTTGAACTTGGATATCGCTTGGGCGAATCGTTTCTTGTAAGATATGATTTAAATTGAATTTTAAACAGACTCTCAAAGTCTGTTTTTTTATTTCATCGTTTTAAATTTATTTATTTATTTATTTATTTATTTTTCTTGTGGGACTCAGGATTTTTACTTTAAATTTTTCTGAAAACCTTTTCTGAAAGTCTATTCTATGATATAATGAAGAAGTTCACAAATTCAATATATAAGGAGATTCAGATGGGAGAATCAAATTTTGTTCTTAAGGTAGAAGCAGCATGTCAGAAGAAGGAGGAATTGTATACGGCTTCTAAAGATCGTTATGCGGTTCGCTCTATGTTCGCGGGTGCGTTTTTGACAATGAGTACTGCAGTAGGGATTGTGGGGGCAGATCTTTTCAATACTTTCTTGCCAGGTTCTGGTCGTTTCTTATTCCCATTTATTTTTGCGTGGGGATTGGTTTATTTGCTATTCTTAAATAGTGAGTTAACGACTTCCAATATGATGTACCTGACAGCTGGTGTTTATTTAAAGAAGATTAATTGGAAGAAAGCTTTAGAAATTTTACTCTATTGTACGTTCTTTAATCTGGTTGGTGCCTTGTTCCTCGCTTTCCTCTTTAGTCAGACAAGTGCTTTTGCAAATCTGAATCCAAAAGGCTTCCTTGGTTCGGTTGTAGAGATGAAGCTCCAACGTTCGAATCAATTGGTCTTCTTTGAAGGGGTTGTTGCCAACATCTTTGTTAATATAGCTATTTTGTCCTATTTATTCTTTAAAGATGAAACAGCGAAAGTTCTGATGGCTTTGTCAGCTATTTATATGTTTGTCTTCCTTACCAATGAACACATCGCAGCGAACTTTGCTTCTTTCTCATTAGCTACTTTTAATTCTATTTCTAAAGATTTGCCTCACTTAGAGTTCTTCAATGTTCTTCGTCATTACGCTGTCACCTTTGTAGGTAACTGGGTAGGAGGAGGAGTGATCATGGGCTTGGCCTATGCATGGCTCAATCGTACTAAGACTATCTATAAAGATTAAGATTTTTAAAAAAAGTTTGCAAAAACACTTGCATTCTTTTTTTTTATGTGATACACTAAGTAACGGTTTGAAAAAACTGCCTAAGACAGTAGGGGAGCTAGACTCATAAATATCCTACCGAGGACAAAACGTATCATGTAAAAAGAAGCGTATTGTACTTTCGTGTCTAGGTTTGGGCGCGTTTTTCTTTTGGAAAAATTCCCCAAGCAAAATAATTACGGAGGTGAACACACTAATGAGTGAAGCAATTATTGCTAAAAAAGCGGAACTAGTTGACGTAGTAGCTGAGAAAATGAAAGCTGCTGCATCAATCGTCGTTGTGGACGCTCGTGGTTTGACAGTAGAACAAGATACAGTTCTTCGTCGTGAGCTTCGTGGAAGCGAAGTTGAGTACAAAGTGATCAAAAACTCAATCTTACGTCGTGCAGCTGAAAAAGCTGGTCTTGAAGATCTTGCATCTGTTTTTGTTGGACCATCTGCAGTAGCATTTTCTAACGAAGATGTTATCGCACCAGCGAAAATCTTGAACGACTTTGCTAAAAACGCTGACGCACTTGAAATCAAAGGTGGTGCAATCGAAGGCGCTGTCGCATCTAAAGAAGAGATTCTTGCTCTTGCAACTCTTCCAAACCGCGAAGGACTTCTTTCTATGCTCCTTTCTGTACTTCAAGCGCCAGTGCGCAACGTTGCTCTTGCAGTCAAAGCGGTTGCAGACAACAAAGAAGACGCAGCTTAATCTTAAGCTACGCAGCGTAGCCTAGCTACAAAAAATAAAAACATAAATTATAAAAACTTATTTGGAGGAAATAACAATGGCATTGAACATTGAAAACATTATTGCTGAAATTAAAGAAGCTTCAATCC
>CABREZ010000075.1 GCA_902470035.1 uncultured Streptococcus sp.
GGACTCTCAGAGCCCTTTTCGATGAGATCAAGAAAACACCATGTCCTAAGACATGGTGTTTAAGTATTTGGTTAGTTTTTAGAAGCTGCTTGGAATTCTGGGTTCTTCCATGCTTCGTCGATAATCGCTTGCAATTCTTTTGCAGAAGCTTGCATTTTTTGTGTTTCAGCGTCGTTCAATGGAATGTTTACTGGACGAACGATACCGTGTGCACCAACGATCGCTGGTTGACCGATAAAGACGTTCTCAACTCCGTATTGACCTTCTTGGAAGACTGAAAGTGGAAGTACTGCATTTTCATCATCAAGGATAGCACGAGTAATACGAGCAAGGGCAACGGCGATACCGTAGTAAGTAGCACCTTTCTTGTTGATGATTGAGTAAGCAGCATCACGTACAGAGATGAAGAGATCTACAAGGTCAGCTTCGTTCAAGTCACGGTTTGCTTGCAACCACTGTTCCAATTTCACACCAGCAACGTTAGCATGTGACCAAACAGCGAACTCTGAGTCTCCGTGTTCACCCATGATGTAGGCGTGAACCGAACGTGCATCAACACCGATAGTTTCAGCAAGAGCTTGACGGAAACGAGCTGAGTCAAGAGAAGTACCAGAACCGATAACACGTTCTTTAGGGAAACCTGAGAATTTCCAAGTAGAGTATGTCAAGACGTCAACTGGGTTAGCAGCTACAAGGAAGATACCGTTAAATCCTGAAGCAACGACTTGCTCAACGATAGATTTGTTGATGGCAAGGTTTTTACCAACGAGGTCAAGACGAGTTTCGCCTGGTTTTTGAGGAGCGCCTGCTGTAATAACAACTAAGTCTGCATCCGCACAGTCTTCGTACTTAGCAGCATAGATCTTCTTAGGTGAAGTGAAGGCAAGGGCATGGCTAAGGTCTTCTGCATCACCAACCGCTTTTTCAAATAATTGAGGGATTTCGATGATACCAAGTTCTTGTGCGATTCCTTGAGTAACAAGTGCAAAAGCGTAAGATGAACCTACCGCACCATCACCAACAAGGATAACTTTTTTATGTTGTTTAGTTAAAGTCATTTTCTAAACGTCTCCTTCATTTTTTTTGGGCTTTCCCCATTCGGTTTTATTCTACCACTTTTGCATTTTTTTGTCACGATTTTACGCCTAATTTGGATGATGTAAACGTTTTTACTCTTGTGTTCCGAAGGAGAAAAAAAGCACTAAATGTGTTATAATAGTATGGTGAATTAATTAAAGAGAGGCATTGTTTTAATGCAGGATAATAACTTAGTTGATGTTAATTTAGCATCGGAAATGAAGACCAGTTTTATCGATTACGCTATGAGTGTTATCGTGTCTCGGGCTCTTCCTGACGTTCGAGATGGTTTAAAACCAGTTCATCGTCGAATCCTATATGGAATGAATGAACTTGGTGTTACGCCAGATAAACCGCATAAGAAATCTGCCCGTATTACTGGGGATGTTATGGGTAAATATCATCCGCATGGGGACTCCTCTATTTATGAGGCTATGGTTCGAATGGCTCAATGGTGGAGTTATCGTTACATGCTTGTAGATGGGCATGGGAACTTTGGTTCTATGGACGGTGATGGTGCTGCCGCGCAACGTTATACCGAAGCACGTATGAGCAAGATTGCTCTTGAAATGCTTCGCGATATCAATAAAAATACCGTTGATTTTGTTGCTAATTATGATGCCAATGAACGAGAACCTGTTGTTTTACCAGCTCGTTTCCCAAATCTTTTGGTCAATGGTGCCACAGGGATTGCCGTTGGTATGGCGACAAATATCCCGCCACACAACCTCGGTGAGTCTATTGATGCTGTCAAGTTAATGATGGACAATCCTGATGTGACAACGCGTGAGTTGATGGAAGTCCTTCCTGGACCAGACTTCCCTACTGGGGCCTTGGTCATGGGCAAATCAGGTATTCATAAGGCCTATGAAACAGGAAAGGGCTCAATTGTCTTACGTTCTCGCACGGAGATTGAAGAGACTAAAACAGGGCGCGAACGCATTGTCGTTACAGAATTCCCTTATATGGTCAATAAGACTAAAGTGCATGAACACATCGTTCGCTTGGTTCAAGAAAAACGAATTGATGGAATTACGGCAGTTCGAGATGAGTCCAACCGTGAAGGGGTTCGTTTCGTCATTGAAGTCCGTCGCGATGCATCAGCCAATGTTATCTTAAACAACCTCTTCAAGATGACCCAAATGCAGACCAACTTTGGTTTCAACATGTTGGCTATCCAAAACGGTGTCCCTAAGATTCTCTCTCTTCGTGAGATCCTAGGATCTTATATTGAGCACCAAAAAGAAGTAGTGACTCGTCGGACGATTTTTGATAAAGAGAAGGCGGAAGCTCGTGCCCATATCTTGGAAGGTCTCTTAATCGCTCTTGATCACATCGATGAAGTGATTAAAATCATCCGTAATAGCCAGACAGATGCAGAAGCTCAAGCTGAATTGATGAGTAAGTTTAAGCTTTCTGAGCGCCAAAGTCAAGCTATCTTGGATATGCGTCTTCGTCGTTTGACTGGTTTGGAACGTGATAAGATTCAAAGCGAATACGATGACCTCATTGCTTTGATTGCTGATCTCGCTGACATTTTAGCCAAGCCAGAGCGTGTGGTCGCGATCATCAAGGAAGAGCTGGATGAAGTAAAACGCAAGTTTGGAGATCCACGTCGCACGGAGTTGATGGTGGGAGAAGTTCTTTCACTGGAAGACGAAGACTTGATTGAAGAGACCAATGTATTGATTACACTGTCTAATAAAGGCTACATCAAACGCTTGGATCAGGATGAATTTACTGCTCAAAAACGTGGGGGACGTGGTGTTCAAGGTACAGGGGTCAAGGATGATGACTTTGTCCGTGAATTGGTTTCTACCAGTACCCATGATCGTTTGCTCTTCTTTACCAATAAGGGTCGGGTATATCGTCTCAAAGGCTATGAAATCCCTGAATACGGCCGTACAGCTAAGGGACTTCCGATTGTCAACTTGCTGAAGCTAGACGATGGAGAATCCATTCAGACAATTATAAACGTCGCTCAGGATCGTAGTGAAGACGCCTATCTCTTCTTTACAACCCGTTCAGGTTTGGTGAAACGGACTAGTGTAGCTGAGTTTGCCAATATTCGTCAAAATGGGTTGAAAGCTCTTAACCTCAAAGATGAGGATGAACTGATCAACGTCTTCCTCACTGATGGGAATACGGACGTTATCATTGGGACTAAATTTGGGTATTCTGTCCGCTTCAAAGAGTCTGTTGTACGGAATATGGGGCGTTCAGCAACTGGTGTCCGAGGTGTCAACCTTCGTCCAGGAGACCAAGTGGTCGGTGCAAGCGTCATTACAGATCAAGATGAAGTATTGATCATCACTGAAAAGGGATACGGTAAACGCACGCGTGCAGATGAGTATCCAACAAAAGGACGTGGTGGTAAAGGGATTAAAACTGCTAATGTAGCTGATAAAAATGGTCCTCTAGCTGGACTCATGACTGTCAAAGGAGATGAGGATTTGATGATTATCACCAATACAGGCGTCATGATTCGTACCAGCGTTGCCAATATTTCTCAAACTGGACGTTCGACCATGGGTGTAAAAGTCATGCGTCTGGATCAAGATGCCCAGATCGTAACCTTTACAACGGTTCAAGCTGACGAAAAAGATGAGTCAGAGACTGAAACTGAAAGTGAAGGGTAGGATAAGAAATGGCTTCAAGAAGAAAAAAGAAGAAAACAAGCTTACGCAATCGCTTGATTAATATCTTTGCTACCTTGCTGATCCTTTTGTCTATTGCTCTGATCTTTAATGCTCCGATTCGGAACATGATCATGGTTTGGCATACCAATCAGTACCAGGTTAGCAAGGTATCGAAAAAGACCATCGATAAGAATAAAGATGCCAAGACTAGCTTTGATTTTAAAGAAGTTAAATCGCTTTCTACAGAATCTGTTATCAATGCCCAGTGGCAGGCACAGAAGTTGCCTGTTATTGGGGGGATTGCCATTCCAGAATTGAAAATGAACCTTCCGATTTTTAAAGGCTTAGATAATGTGGGACTCTATTATGGGGCAGGTACTATGAAAGAGGACCAAGTTATGGGGCAAAGGAATTACTCCCTGGCTAGTCACCATGTCTTTGGTTTGACCGGGGCAAATGAAATGCTCTTTTCTCCATTAGAACATGCCAAAGCTGGAATGAAAATCTATATCACTGATAAGGAAAAAGTCTATACCTATGTCATCAATTCTGTTGAAACAGTGACGCCAGATCGAGTCGATGTCATAGCAGATAGAGAAGGGGTAAATGAAATTACCCTGGTGACCTGTGAGGATGCTGCAGCAACTTATCGTACGATTGTAAAAGGTACTTTGGAAACTTCAGTAGATTACTCAAAAGCACCAAAAGATATACTAGAAGCTTTCACTGAATCTTATAATCAAATGCAATTATAATCAACTTAAAAAGAGGTCCTTGACCTCTTTTTTTGTTAATTTTCTGCCAACTTGTAAGAGGATAGTCATAAAATGTTACCTGACTGACATATTTTTGCATGCTTTCTATTTTATAATAGAAGAGTGATAGATAGAAGCTTGGAGGAACCGAATGCACACAGAAGATATCTATACTTTGTTAAGAAACTTCTATGGCTTACTGGTCAATGATTTTCCAAAAACGGGGCTCATTACCAAGGGGATCTACGAAGTTGAACAGGTCTTTGAAACCATTAAAAACCTTCCTGATAATCAAGAGCACTTAATTCGATACGAAATTCGTCAATTCCTAGCGACTTTGGAACAAGTGCAAGAAGGCTATAGAATTAACTTTTCAAACGAAGAAAATCGAATCCTTGAAAACCTAAGAGAAGTAGTTTGTCCTATATAAATTTTATACAGAATCATCCATTTTCCTCCTCAATTGCGAATTATTAATTGAGGAGGTTTTTATGTATCATATTGTATTTCAAGAATCTGGTCTTTTACCTAGAGAACGTTTGCTAACAGAAGGCCCTGATAAGCTCAGTCATCAAGAATTGCTATCCATCTTATTACGGACGGGGAATAAAAAGAAAACAGTCTACGAGATTGCTCAAGACTTGTTGGGCTCGCTAAAGAGTTTAAAGGAACTGGCTAGTATGAGCTTTCAGGAGTTACAGGAAGTTCCAGGAATTGGGAAAGTTAAGGCCATTGAGCTATTAGCTGCTATTGAACTTGGGAAACGAATCCAGACCTCTCAAGTGATTGAAACGGAACAAATCATGAGTAGTCAGAAGCTGGCAAAAATGATGCAACAAAAAATAGGCCATGAGAAACAGGAGCATTTACTGGCCTTGTATCTGAATACCCAAAATCAAATTATTCATCAGCAAGTAATTTTTATCGGTACAGTCAATCGTAGCATTGCAGAACCTCGAGAGATATTGCACTATGCCATCAAGCATATGGCCACGTCCTTAATCTTAGTTCACAACCATCCATCCGGAATCATTCATCCGAGCAAGAATGATGATGGCGTCACTCAACTAATGATTGAAGCCTGCAATTGTCTAGGAATTGTTTTTCTTGACCATCTGATTGTTTCAACTGATGATTATTACAGCTACCGGGAGGAGACAGATTTATTGGTATAGAAAAGAGGCTGGGACAAAAGTCCTAGCCTCTCAATTGTCTTTGGATTATCGAGCAAGACGCAGTGGTTGAGTGGGCTCTACTATGCTGATTTCATCAGCTTTTACAGCCCTACTCAACTGTGCGGAGGTGGGACGACGAAATCGAATTCTAATGAATTACCGATTTCTGTCCCACTCTCTTGCTTATCATGAATTTTTGCGCATAAAGTAGAGAAGGGTTTGCAGTTCGCTGGTTAGATCGACATATTGGACAACCACATCCTTTGGAACTGTTAGGTGTACTGGAGAAAAGCTAAGGATTCCCTTGATACCAGCTTCGACCAGTAAATCTGCAACTTCTTGAGATTTTACACTTGGAACGGTTAAAATAGCTGTTTGAATCTCTTGTCCCTCTAGTTTTTCTTTTAGTGTGGAGATGCCGTAAATCGGAATACCATCCTTACTTTTAGTACCGACTAAGTCATGATCATCTGTATCAAATGCCATAACAATTTTCATTTTGTTTCGCTCATGGAAGCGATAGTGAAGCAGGGCACTTCCCATATTTCCAATCCCGACGATAGCAACATTGGTGATGGAGTTATCATTTAAGAGATCTGCGAAGAAGTTCATTAACTTTTTGACATCATAACCAAAACCACGTCGTCCTAACTCTCCGAAGTAGGAGAAGTCGCGACGAACAGTCGCGGAGTCAATACCGATGGCTTCAGCAATCTGTTTTGAATTTGCTCGCTCGATTTTCTCTGCATTAAAGCGTTTAAAAATGCGGTAATACAGGGAGAGTCGTTTGGCAGTAGCACGAGGAATTGGATTAGTCTTATCTTGTTTCACAATATCACAACCTTTCAAATCTATTGTATAAAAAGTTTGTGAATAAAGCAACTATCTTCTACTAAAAAAACACCAAAATGGTGCTTTTCTTTGTTAGTTGGAATTTCTTAAACTCTGATCAAACTGAATCAGATAGCGATAGAAGTCACCGATTCTTCCAGTGAAAGGTAAAATTTGTCCCTTGTAGGTCACGGAAACAACCTGATAGGAATCTGGAAGGGTCACACAGCCTGAAAAAGCTAATAGACAGTGATCCAAATTATCGTAGCTAATCTGACGTTCCTTTTGGTATGCATCCAAATAGGTGAGGACTAGAGGAGCATTGGTCATTACTTTTCAATCCTTTCAAAGATTTCGCGCTCAACTAAACTGTCCATGAGGAAGTAGAATTTTTGTTGGATGATTTTGTTTTCTGGATTTTTAAAAATATTTACCAAACGAAGGCCTGACTTGTCAGTAATGTTAATTTTAAATCCTGTTAAATCCTTATTGATAATAA
>CABREZ010000076.1 GCA_902470035.1 uncultured Streptococcus sp.
ACAGTTGGAACCAGTTTGTAAAGGAAAGGCTCATTGATACCCAATTTTTGACCATGCATAGAAGCACGACGGAGAAGCCGACGAAGGACATAACCACGACCTTCGTTTCCAGGGAGAGCACCATCACCGATAGCGAACGACAATGAACGGATATGGTCCGCAATTACCTTGAAGCTCATGTTGTCGCCATCTTGGTCGTAGACCTTACCAGACAACTTCTCAACTTCACGGATGATTGGCATGAAGAGGTCTGTTTCAAAGTTGGTCTTAGCACCTTGGATAACAGCTACCAAACGCTCCAAACCAGCGCCCGTATCAATGTTTTTGTGTGGCAATTCCTTGTACTCGCTACGAGGTACAGCAGGGTCAGCGTTAAATTGTGACAAAACGATGTTCCAGATTTCGATGTAACGGTCGTTTTCGATATCTTCTGCAAGTAGACGAAGACCGATGTTTTCTGGGTCAAAGGCTTCTCCACGGTCGAAGAAGATTTCTGTATCTGGTCCAGAAGGTCCAGCACCGATTTCCCAGAAGTTGTCTTCGATTGGAATCAAGTGACTTGGATCCACGCCCACTTCGATCCAGCGGTTGTATGAATCTGTATCAGCTGGATAGTAGGTCATGTAGAGTTTGTCTTTAGGGAAGTCAAACCACTCCGGACTTGTCAAGAGTTCATAAGCCCAGGTAATGGCTTCGTCACGGAAGTAATCCCCGATGGAGAAGTTCCCCAGCATTTCAAACATAGTATGGTGACGCGCCGTCTTCCCTACGTTTTCGATATCGTTGGTACGGATGGCTTTTTGCGCATTGGTAATCCGTGGGTTTTCAGGAATGATAGTTCCATCAAAGTATTTCTTAAGGGTTGCAACCCCTGAGTTGATCCACAAAAGGGTTGGGTCGTTTACTGGAACCAAGCTAACAGATGGTTCTACTGAGTGACCTTTGGTCGCCCAGAAATCAAGCCACATTTGGCGGACTTGTGCACTAGATAATTGTTTCATGTTTTCTCCTCTATTTATTGTTTTCTATTGATTGGCTTAGGAGCCATTTTCCATCATTTCTACATAGTCAATGGCAAGACACAAGGAAATCACCAGATTGGCATATTCCTCTTCATAGACGGAAACCTGATAAGTCGACGTCAAGGTAAAGACTTGCTTGCTAATCTCTGCAACCAGCTGGTCGCGATCATCCAATAACTTGAAATCCAAATCCCAGATATTGCCTTCGATGCGTAGTCCTAAATTAGAAATTTCGTACTTATCACGGAGTAAGGTCAGTTTTTTACGGATAAAAAAACTGGAGCCATCCGCTAATTCTACAGTGAATTGAGGTAAGAGGCTAAAAGGCTTCTTCGTGATATGGCTGACCTTCTGGCCTTCCACATCAAATACCGTAAAGGTTTTAGGAATTTTCAAAAATGAACCTTCTACCTGGTATTCTACCATTCCCAGATCATTTTTGATATCAAAGCGTTCCCCTCCAAGTCGAAACTTTTGTTTGACCAGATACGTTTTCATCAGTTTCCTCCTGCAAATCCATACTAAGTTCTCTATGCAATGAGAAAGAATCTCTGATAGAAATGCTGATAAAAAGACAAGCTCACTAACGAAGGGCGAAAAACCGCGGTACCACCTTCATTCAATGAACTTGTCATTCTTCATTCGATTATGTAATTGTTCTATTGAGTAGCAAAATCATTTCTCTTCCATGGCTCGCACCCCCGCCACTTCTCTGCATCCGATTCTAAATGATTTATTCTCAACTATCTCATTATACAGATAAATACAATGCTCGTCAACTAATATCCTTATTTAGAAGATGAGCTACCTTCTGTTGTTGCACCAATATTTTGCATGTATTGGTTGAAGGTTGCCTTGAAGGCATCATCTTTCACCTTGATATTGGCATTTGTCATTGCTTTGGCAATGATGCTACGGATAAAGTTGGCATCATTTTTACGTCCTGCCGTCAGAATTTCTTTCAAGCGTTTTTCGTATTTCTTCCAGTCAGATCCTTTTTCTTCCTTCTTAGTTACTTTAACGATATAGTAGGCACCAGCGCTTTTTTGACTAGCAGGATCAATAACGACATCTGAAATACCATTTACATCAAGCTTAGATGCTGCTTCCTTGACACGAGTTGGAACAGTTGTTGTTCCAGAGTCAAATTTGATTTCTCCACCCTTTTCTTTGGTGCTAGCATCTGTAGAATTTTCTTTGGCAATTTGTGCAAAGTCAGCGCCTTCAGCTTTTACACTTGCAAGAACTTCATTCGCTTTTTCTTCTGAATCCACTTTGATCACATTTGCAGTGATTTCTGGTGTATAGCTTTCAAAGGCTTTTTTATAAGCTTCGTCTGTCAACTCTTTTGAAATAGCTTGGTCAACCGCATACTCTAACAAAAGGTTACTACGGATTTGTTGTTTGTTGGTTTCTTCTGTTAACCCTTGTTGAGTGAGGTAGCTCTTGAAGGCTTCACCCAATTGTTTTTTCTGCTCATCAACTTTTTTCTCAACATCTTTGTCTGAGACTTTTGAGCCGTATTCTTTTTCAAAGACTTTATTAATGGTCATTTGGAAAAGATATTGTTGTGCACCTTGGTTGTTTTTGATTTCATCATAGAAATCACCAACAGTGATCGTGTCACCCTTCATTGTGACGATATCTTTGTCACTGCCACCTTTTGCACAAGCTGCTAGCGTTACAACGGATAAAAGGGTCACCGCTCCAGCTACAAATTTTTTCTTCATGATTATTTCTCCATTCTAAAATTCACTGCTACTATTTTACCACAAATTCAACAGGATAACTTAAATAAGTCTAAAAACTACTCTTCTTTCGGCAAAGAAATCTCTTCCTGATTTTTACGAATCATAAGAATGCCATCGCCGAGGGGAATCAAACTGGCCGTCAAGCCAGGATGGTCCAAAGTGGCGTCAAAGAGACGTTGCAAGCCTCGATAGATGGTGCGCTGTCCACGACGAACTTCCATAATATCACGTGCTACATCTCCCCCTTGGAAGATATCGTCTAAAATCACCACTCCCCCAACTTCCAACCGTTTGAGAACTTCTGGAAGAAAGACGATGTACTTGGACTTAGCCGAATCCATAAAAATCAAGTCAAAGCGTTGCTCGATATGTTCTAGCAGGTCCACCGCATCCCCTTCTAAGAGGGTGATTTGGTTACGTTGATCAAAACGAGCAAAGTTTTCCTTGGCAAAACCAATCATTTCCACGTTGCGATCAATGGTTGTAATCCTTGCATCAGGTACTTGCTCTGCCATCAAGAGGGCCGAAAAGCCGATCGCCGTCCCAATTTCTAAGATCGACTTGGGTTGCATGGTCTGCAAAAAGAGACGAAAGAAAGCGACCGTTTCATGAGGGATGATGGGAATATTTTCCCGCCGAGCAAATTCTTCTAGCTCTTTTAAAGCATCCGTTACCGGTGCTTGGCGCTCCCGCATGAAGGAGACAATTTCCTCCTTGACAACTGGGCGGCGCATATTGTGGTTGGCATTTTTACTGTAAGACTCTACCATCTTAGGCCAATCCTAATTTTTCAACGAGAGCCTCAAATTCATTGAGACGACGTTCAAAGACTTCAAAGGCAGCATTGAGGTAGTCTTCTTTTTCCATATCAACACCCGCCTTGCGGATCACGTTGAGTGGGTAATCCGAATTTCCGGCCTTCAAATACTCTAGGTATTTGTCCTTATCTTCTTGTGTTCCATGAACGATTTTCTCAGCCAAGGCAGAGGCTGCTGCAAAACCAGTTGAATATTGGAAAACATAGTAGTTATAGTAGAAATGAGGAATGCGAGCCCATTCGTATTGGATTTCTGGATTGTCTTCTTTAGAAAGACCATAGTATTTCTCATTCAAGTCCGCATACAGCTCATTCAAGAATTCGCTGGTCAAGACTTGTCCTTCTTGGTCGGCCTTGTGAATTGCATGTTCAAACTCAGCAAATTGAGTTTGACGGAAGACCGTACCACGGAAACCATCCAAGAAGTGGTTGAGAATAGCAAAACGGGTTTCATCATCTTCTACTTCTGCCAACAATTGCTCAGTCAAGATATTTTCATTGGTTGTGGAAGCAATCTCAGCAAGGAAGATAGAATAATCCCCATAGACATAAGGCTGAGTCTCACGAGTATAGCTAGAGTGCATACTGTGGCCTGTCTCATGCACCAAGGTGAAGAGATTGTCCAATGTATCTTGCCAGTTCAACAACATAAAGGCATTGGTATCATATGATCCACCTGAATAAGCCCCTGAGCGTTTCCCTTGGTTGACATGCACGTCGATCCAACGTTCGGTGAAGGCGCGCTTCACGCGGGATAGGTAATCATCACCAAGCACCGCCAAAGCCTGCTCAGACTTAGCAAGGGCTTCTTCGTAGGTGAACTTGTAATCAGTAGAAGACAATGGTGTGTAGACATCATACATCTTCAAATCTTCAATTCCCAAGATTTTTGAGCGAAGTTTCACGTAACGTTGCAAGAGTGGCAAATGCTTGTTCACCGCTTCTACCAAACTGTCATAGACGCTCTCTGGGATAAAGTTAGCAGAAAGAGCTGCTTCACGTGCGCTAGAGAATTTGCGAACCTTAGCATTGTAATTGTGGACCTTGACGTTGGTCTGAAGGGTCTTGGCATAAGTATGTTGGTACTGTTCGTAGACACCATACAAGGCTTGGTAAGCTTCCTTACGGACTTGGCGATCCTTCGACTCTACCAAAGAGATATAGTTTCCATGAGTCAACTGCACTTCTTGCCCTTGGTCATCTTTCACCATTGGGAAGACGATATCGGCATTGTCCAAAATCTCAAAGGTTTCACCTGCCGCAGCAAAGATTTCACCCGCTCCTGCTAACAACTCTTCTTCTTTTTGAGAAAGGACGTGCTCTTTGGTTTTGAGCAATTTGTCAAAGTAATGAGCATAAGCTTCTAAGGCAGGGACTTCTTTCAAGAAGTTGGCATATTGCTCTTCGGTGATCTCCATAAATTCTGGTTCGTAGAAGGCAAAAGTCTCCCCTAAAAGACTGTATAGGGACATCGCTTTTGATTGGAATTCTTGGTATTTAGCTACGCGCGTATCCTGGTCATTCTTCATATGAGCGTAGACATAGACCTTCTCCAAACGACGGCTCAAGTCCAAATAAACTTCTGTGGTTTCTAATAGGTTGGCTGGAGAAGACAATAAAGAACCTGCAAAATGAGCAGCATCTTTAATCGCTGCAGCTAAAGCAGTTGCTTCTTCTTCCCAAGCTTGGTCTGTCGCAAAAATGGTCGACAAATCCCATTGGTATTTTTCATCAATTTCATTTCGTTGTTTTACCATTACAAAAATCCTCCAATGCTTCTATTCTATCACAATATTAGCATTTGGTGGGATTTGTTTCACGGAAATTTAAGCTTTCCCATTCTGATAAAAACGAGGTGAATAAAGAGTCTGCGTCGCTTTCATTCCAGTTCGACGATAGTAGGTCATAAAGTCCTGATAATAGCTCCGCCAATCTCCCCTAATCTGGATAAAATGGGAAGACTTCAGTGGCCGACAAAGGGGATAAAAGGCTTCCAAGTCCAAGTCCAGGAGATGCTTTCCTTTCAGATAGAGTTGTTCCTGAAGGGACATCCATTTAGGATTGCGGTAATACAACTGCTGACGAAGATAGTCCTTAAACTGTCGATCTAGAGGGACCGTCATTCGTTGCAAACCTTGTTGGGCATAAGGGGTCCGCAAAACTTCTAACAGATTCCTTCCATAAAAAGGAAAATATTGAGTCTGATAATGAAGACGCCCTCGCAAGTCTTGGTGGATCAGATAGTGGAGACGAACTTCCTGCTTCTCTAGGTCCAACTCCCAGAGATGAAAGCCCCTATTTTGGCTAAAATAGACAAAACCTTCTTGCAGAACTGATAGACTTTTCTTAAGCCATAAGTTCTTCCCTAACAACCAATAGACCTGATAACCATGCTTGCGATAGGCATCGCTCCGTTCTTTTAAACGCTCCATAGACAAGGAACTACATTGCACTTCTAAGGCAATCTTTTGATCTGGAAGGAGAACATCCGCAATCTGTTGGAAAGCCTGCAAAGGACTTTCCACTTCAGCTTGGGTCTTTTGTTTGGCCCATCGATAAAGCTCCAACTTTAACTCCAAATGTTCTGGACTCTCCGTTTCATGATGGAAGGGACAAGCCTCTAGGTTGACATGAGCAAAATGAGGACGCATCACTCGCCCTTTCTTTAAGCGGACTTCCTTTCCACACAAGAGACAGAAAAAAGGACCTTCCTTTTTCATCGGGATCTTCTCCAAACAATTCCATCGTCGTTGCTTGGCATCTGTCGCAATAAACATGTCATCACCTCCACTTATATAATTCGTAACCGAAGATGCTTCTATAGAAGAGAAAGAAAAAAAGGAGCCAAGCTCCTTGTTGAATGCAGACAAACTATTATTTTTTTATAAAACAGCTGGATGATTTTCAAAAAATGACTTTCATTTTTTAGTCATTTAAGAAGATGAAAAA
>CABREZ010000077.1 GCA_902470035.1 uncultured Streptococcus sp.
GCCTGAGAAATCCTTGTCATAAGGATCGACAATTTCACCATCTGTCTTCTTGTGGCCGTGTGGCTCCGGAGCAAACTTGAGGAAAGTTTCCAAGAAAGTCTGCACCCCAAAGTTAGTCAAAGCTGAACCGAAGAAGACAGGAGTTAATTCACCAGCTAAAATCGCTTCTTCTGAAAAGTCATTTCCAGCTTCTTGCAAGAGTTCGATATCATCTTTTACTTGCTCATAGAAGGGGTTGTTGACAAAGAGCTTGTCTCCATCTTCTAGACTAGCAAAGCGTTCATCCCCTTTGTAGAGTTCCAAACGTTGGTTATAGAGGTCATAGAGTCCCTCAAAGGCCTTCCCCATCCCGATTGGCCAGTTCATTGGATAACTCGCAATTCCTAATACTTCTTCCAATTCTTGCAAGAGGTCCAGTGGTTCACGACCGTCACGGTCCAGCTTGTTCATAAAGGTAAAGACTGGGATCCCGCGGTGTTTAACAACCTCGAACAATTTCTTGGTTTGGGCCTCGATACCCTTGGCAGAGTCCACCACCATGACCGCAGCATCCACCGCCATCAAGGTCCGATAGGTATCTTCTGAGAAGTCCTCGTGCCCTGGGGTATCAAGTATATTGACCCGTTTGCCATCATAGTCGAACTGCATAACAGATGAGGTTACCGAAATCCCACGTTGCTTCTCGATATCCATCCAGTCAGACTTAGCAAAGTTTCCTGTTTTCTTCCCTTTTACGGTACCGGCTTCCCGAATCTCTCCCCCAAAGTAGAGCAACTGCTCTGTAATCGTCGTTTTACCAGCATCCGGGTGGGAGATAATGGCAAAGGTACGGCGTTTTTTAATTTCGTCAGTTATTGTCATTCTTTCATCCTCAGTTATTTTTTAAAAGCATATTTTTTAGTAAGCAGGATCCTTCTACATTGGTTCTCTCCTTTTACCTTAACTAACCTATTATAGCGGAAATAGGCACATTTTTCAACGATGATTCTTCTTTGAAATCAAAAAGGAAGACTAAAATCATACGATTCTAGTCTTTTTCGATTATATTGAATTACTTACTTTAACCCGCTCTCTTCTACGACTGAAAAATACATTAAAGAGAAGCAAGGCTGCTGCTAAGATACTGGAGACCACGACGTAATTCACCAAGAGGCTGTCCCCTTTGATAATCGGTGGCCGGGCCATGAGTCCATAATTTCCTCCAGTGACTTGGTTGACACCAACTAGAAACAGATCAAGGACGAAAGTATAAAGAACAATCTCTCGATTTTTTAAGAGGCTCGAATCATAGCATCTTAAGAGATAAACCAAGGAATTGACCAAGAGACAGTAATGCCCTAAGAGGAAAGAAAAGCTCGTAATATGAGGGAAGGTGTAGGGATCAAAGACTGGATAGCCCAAGGCAAAGATCGCTCCACTCACTCCCATCAAGGCAAAAAACTGCTTGCTTTTCCATCGGTCTGGCAACAGCAAGACAGCAAACATGGCCAAACGACAATGGTACAAGGGTAAACTATTGGACCAGGGAAGCTGAAAAGCAAAATACCAGATATAGAGACAGATCAATTGAAAAATTTGTAAGTTTCGAAAAATCTTCCGAAATTGTTCATTTTGATAGTAACGTAATGAAGCCCAAACTGCCATTACAATTAAAAGAACCATGACGCCATACCAAAGGAGCGGGATAACAGGTGGTGCAGTGGATTCAGTTGTAAAAAAATGATGCATAGGATCTCCTTATTAAATGGATTCAGATGTTCTTTTTCTTTTCTTACTGGACTTAACGATAGCATTCATCAGGATAAGTGTTCCTGTCATCAGGATCGTCACAATCAAATAATTGAGCACGAGCCCATGATTGCCAAGTACAGGAGGACGACGCATAAAGCCGTAATTTCCACCCGTTACGAGATTAGCGAGCTGAATAATAGCATTGACCCCAAAAGTCATCTGACAGATTTTCCAAGCATCTCTTTCTTCCACCTGGTAGGATTGAACCAGATAGATCAAGCAATTGGCCAAGAGGGCCCAGTGGCCAAAGACATTGTTGATTGAGGATACATGAGGAAAAGGATAGGGATAAAAGACAGGATGAACCAAGGCCATGATGGAGCCAAAGACGCCAACAAGAGCAAAATATTGCTTGAAGCTTCCCTTGGGAGCCAAAAGAATAATCCACATGGCCATGCGGCTATGATAGAAGGGCAGACTTTCTGAAAAAGGCAAATGTGCTGCAATATACCAAACGTTGATCATCAGCAACTGAATCAATTGCCCCCAATACCAAAAGTTTTGATAACCTTTGGAAGAAGCAAATCGAATAGACAGATAGCCTACCACCATCAATGAGGTCGGCAACAAGAAATACCAAGCCCCCAATTGAGGAGGGGCTGTTGGTTGACTGGTGAAAAATAAATCCCAAAGTGGCATGATTTCCTACCCTCAGTTAATCAATTTTCTATTCTGACCGTGAAACGACAGTCTCTTCAACTATCTTGTATTTGTATTTATACCGTTGGTTGACCAATAAAATTCCAGCTACCATCACAAAGCTAACCAAAAGGTAGTTCAAAAGTGCACCGTGGTCCCCAATAATTGGTGGACGCCGTAAGAAGCCGTAATCCCCTTTCGTCAAAAGGTTGACCAAGAAAATCAAGGCATTCATGCCAAAGGTGATCTTGAAAATTCTCAAGCCGTCTTGTTTTTCAGATTGATAATGATCCTGTAGGTAAATCAAACTATTGGCAAGCAAGGCCCAGTGGCTAAAAATTAGATTCAGAACTGTGATATGAGGGAAAGGGAAGGGATCAAAGGCTGGGTAAACCAAGGCCGCAATCGATCCTAGAACTCCCAAGAGAGCAAAATATTGCTTGATATAGGTCCCTCTAGGTGCAAAGAGGATCACCAGCATGGCCAAGCGGCAATGATAAAAAGGCAAATTATCCGTCAAAGGCATGTGGGCGAGAATATACCAAGCATTAATAGTCAAGACTTGGATCAACTGCGCCCAATACCAAAAGCGTTGGTAGCTTTTGGACTGTGCATATCTAATAGAAAAGTAGCCAACCACCAACAAAGAAGCTGGCAGAATGAAATACCAGAGCCCAAATTCAGGCGGGGCTGATTTTTGGTTCGTAAACAATAAATCCCAAAGTGTCATGTTCATATTCCTTTAGTTTATAGATCGTTTTTAATCACAATACAAATCTTGTTTCCCATCATAAACCTCCCAAAGGAAGTTCAATTGTTCTTCTGTATTGCGCTTGGTAGAAAGAGCAGGCATTTTCTCTCTCTCAAAAAATGCAAGATCGGAAATTTCCTGATTCTGTTGAAAACTTCCATCCAGCAATTCACATTCAAATACCAATTTCACATATTGGCGGCTTTGCAATTGGTAGCGATTGGTATCAAATATTGCCAACAAGCGATTGACACGTGCTAAATAGCCCGTTTCTTCTTGGATTTCCTTTAAAATATTTTCTTTAGGAGAATAGCCAACCTCACCAAAGCCACCCGGCAAGGCCCAGGTCTCTTCTCCCTGACCTTTCACTAAACAAAGTTTGTCATCTTTGACAATCCAGGCCCTTACATCAATCAAGGGAGTGTCGTAATGGTCTGTCGGTCTAAACAAATCCGATAATTCTTGTGGATTCAAATCAGTCGTTTCTCTCACAAGATCCTGTAAAATGGCACGAATATCCTGGTAGCGCTCTTGATCAAATGGATCTTTTGAGAACGCTAAGCCTGTATTAGTGATTGAAATCAAGCGCTGAATGTTCTTCAGTACATTATTACTCGCCATTCTCCAACTCCTCTACCAATTTGGCTAGATTCATGGAATTGCTTCCCTTGATGAGGATTTGGTCCTGCTCTTTTAAGCTTTCCTTGACTTGTTTGACCAGGTCCTCGAACTGGTCTTCTTCAGCGGTCTTTTTGAAATAGTAGACATGTCCGAGTGGAAACATCTGACTCGCTAACTGAGCTAAGCCCGCAATGTCCTGGCCATAGAAAATAACCGTATCCAAGACATCAGGTGAAAGACTGAGAATCATTTGGTTGTGCAGATCAATGGATCGCTCCCCTAGTTCTTTCATATCTGCAAGAACTGCCAACTTCCGGCCATTTGGATTGGCAGGAATGGTTGAGAAGGTTTCTAAAATCAAGCGCATGGCAGTTGGGTTGGCATTGTAGACGTCGGATAGGATATCCGCTCCGTTACCTGCCTTCTTCCATTCTGTGCGGTTCTTAGTAAGCTCTAGGCCTTTAAAGCTCGCACGGATAGCCTCTTCGCTGACTCCTTCTTTTAGGGCAACATAGGCCGCAATCATGGCATTGGTCGCATTGTATTTTCCTGTTACTGGAAGATCAATGGCTTCTTCTAAAAAATTCGCTTCAAAGGTCAGGCTGTCCTTGCGCTCGTCCAATTTGGTAATGCTAATATCTGCTCCTTCACCAAAGCGCACAAGCTCTTGTTGGTTGGGTAAAAAATCCTCGACAATCGGATCGGCCGGTACTAGAAGCAAGCCACCAGCTGGCATCCCGTCCGCAATTTGCAATTTCCCTTTAGCGATTTCTGTGCGATCTTTGAAAAACTCCAGGTGAGCTTCTCCAATGAGGGTCACGATTGCTGCTTTTGGATGGGCAATTTCTGAGAGGAGATGGATATCTCCCAGATGGTCCTGTCCCATTTCAAGGACAAGCTTCTCTGTTCCTTCTGGCATATGGAGAACCGTGTAAGGAAGGCCAATCTCGTTATTGTAGTTTCCTTGTGTTTTATAGGTTTTATAAGTAGTAGATAATAATTGAGCCAACATATCTTTGGTCGTTGTCTTACCGTTTGAACCGGTGACCGCCAAGACATCTACTTGACTCTTCTCCAAAACATATTGTGCTAATTTTTGAAAGGCCCCTAGAACATCATCTACCAACAAATACGGGTGGCCTTCTACTTCTTTTTCAGACAAGGTCGCTACAGCCCCATTTTCAAAGGCGGTTTCAATAAAATCATGCCCATCACGCGCCCCCTTGAGAGGAACAAAGAGGTCCCCCGGACCAATAAGACGACTATCAAATTCTGGTTTCTGTAAATCAAAATCTTCAAATTGACTG
This sequence comes from uncultured Streptococcus sp., assembly GCA_902470035.1. Classification (GTDB taxonomy): domain Bacteria; phylum Bacillota; class Bacilli; order Lactobacillales; family Streptococcaceae; genus Streptococcus. The sequence continues at coordinate 5,110 of CABREZ010000077.1, forward strand.
ATATCATTGCGAACAGCCAGGACACGAGCCACTTCGTGCAAGGTTACATTCATGGTATTCTCCTCTAAAAAGTGGGAGCAGGAAGAAAAGTGACTCCTCTATGAGTTGACTTCATCTCCCACTCCCTCTAAGAACAGTTTCTTATAGTAAGTGCGCTTCGCGCTTTTCAAAGGTTTCTTTGGCTAATTCTACCAAGCGCTCGATTAAATCAGGATAGGCCAAGCCCATGTTATCCCAAAGTAAAGGATACATAGACCATTGGGTAAAGCCAGGCATGGTATTGAGCTCATTCAAGTAGATGCCTCCATCCTCTGTGTAGAAGAAATCACAACGAGAGAGACCTTTGCCACCAATAGCACGGAAGGCCAATTCGGCATTCTGACGCATAGTCGCTGCAACTTCTGCTGGGATTTCAGCCGGAATTGCCATCGTAATCTTATTATCGATGTATTTGGCTTCGTAGTCATAAAAGGCTACATCTTTGACCACTTCACCAGGGAGGGTACTTTTCACATCGTAGTTGCCTAATAGTCCCACTTCGATTTCGCGCGCCACGACACCTTGCTCAACCAGAACACGGCTATCGTATTTAAAGGCCAATTCCAAAGACTGACGGAGTTCTACTTGGTTCTCTGCTTTTGAAATCCCGACACTAGAGCCCATATTAGAAGGCTTGGTAAAGACCGGATAGGTTAATTCTTTTTCGATCAAGGCAATCTTAGCCTCTAGGTCCTCTCCTTCAAGGACAGCCACATAAGGAACTTGTGGAATCTCTGCAGATTCTAGGACCCGTTTCGTGGTAATCTTGTCCATCGCCACACTAGAAGAAAGGATATCACAGCCCACATAAGGGAGTTTCAAGACTTCTAGGAAACCTTGAACCGATCCATCTTCGCCCATCGGTCCGTGAAGGACTGGAAAGACAACCGCTCCTTCTTGGTAGATGCTGCTCGGAGATACTTTTGCGTCCCAATCAATGGTTTCATTGGTCATTAAGCGTTCGGTT